>NZ_JBKBOV010000043.1:0-22184 GCF_046293535.1 Massilia sp.
ACTTCTTCGACAGAACGGTTGCGATTGCAGCCGTCAGGGTGGTTTTGCCGTGGTCAACGTGACCGATGGTGCCGACGTTGACGTGCGGCTTGGTCCGTTCGAATTTTTCCTTTGCCATTTCAGACTCCTAAGATCTAACGATTTTTTTGAGAATTACCAGGCACACCTGACGGACGAGTGCAACGCGACTGCCGTACAAAATTCTGGTGCCCTTGACGTGGATTGAACACGTGGCCTCTCCCTTACCAAGGGAGTGCTCTACCACTGAGCTACAAGGGCTTATTTTTGCGGTTAGAAACACCGCACTAACTGGAGCGGGTGAAGGGAATCGAACCCTCGTCGTAAGCTTGGAAGGCTTCTGCTCTACCATTGAGCTACACCCGCGAGGTACAACCTTTCAATTCCTTCGACTCTTCTTTTTGGTGGTGGGGGCTGGATTCGAACCAGCGTACTCAGAGAGGGCAGATTTACAGTCTGCTGCCTTTAACCACTCGGCCACCCCACCGCGAAGAACCGCAGAGTATGAAGCAAGCTCAACGTACTGTCAACTAAGTTTCAGCAGACTTTGTCCGCTTCGCATAGCAGCGTTGCTTCGGGGCGTGATTGTAACGGGCGGGATGCAAAACCACAAGGGTGATTTTGCGGGAATTGCAGGGATGTCGAAATAAAAGGTTGTTGGGATGCTCTGGGCGGCGATGTTTCCTCGTCCACCACCCTCGACACCGTCGCTCCGGCGAAGGCCGGAGCCCAATTTTGTTTGCGTGTTTAATTAATGGCGCTTCGCGAATGCGCCCGTCACTGCGCAAAGGAATTGGATCCCGGCCTGCGCCGGGATGACGGTCTGGCGTTTCATGGCGAACGGGCAGCAATTTGCTGACAGGTGGAGGTGCAGGCACGGTCAGCCCTGTCCCAGCGCCGCCAGCACCTGCCCCTTGAGCGCCTTGATGAGCGCCGTCTCGTCCGGCGGCACGCCCTCCGGCGCCGTGAGGGTGCGGTCCGCATAGAACAGTCCCAGCTGCACCTTCCCCACCACCAGCGGCAGCAAGATGAAGCTGCGCGCATCCGGCAGCAGCTGGCGGTGCCATTCCGGCAGCAGGTCGCGGATCTTGGGGCTGGAGGCGTCCGAGATCATCAGGTCGGCATCGTTCTCCATCGCCAGGTGGAACAGGTCGCGGCTCGAGCCCACCGGAAAGGCGAAGCCGGCCTGCTTGCGTGCGCTGTCCTCGCCCAGCACCAGGCGCGCCCGGTACTGGCCGCTCCTGGCATCCTTCAGGCACACGGCCGCGAAGCGACAGCCCAGCGCGCCGTACAGGGTTTCGAGCACCGCCAGCACCACGTCGTTGACCTTGCCGCCCGAGGCGCGCATCTGGGTCACGTCCTGCACGCCGGCCAGCAGCAGGTCGCGGGCATTCTTCGGTTTGCCGCTCGGGTGCAGGCCTTCCTGCTCCTGCTCGCCGGCGTCGAGCGTGGCCAGCAGCAGCACGTTCGGCAAACCGCCGCCCTCCTGCGCCTCGCTCCTGGGCGTGGGCTGCATGTTCATGCTCTCGAGCAGGCCGCGCATGCCTTCCTGCACCGCGGACATGAGTGCGTCCATGCGGGCGCGGTCGAGGTCGAGGGCCTCGCCGTAACGGACCAGCAGCGCCAGCGCCTCGTTCGAGCCGGCCGGCTCGTGGGTCTTCGCCAGCAGGCGCGCCACGTCGAGGCCGAAGGCGGCCACCTGGCGCATCCATTCGCCGCGGTTGGCCGCCACCCGCGGCGCGGCCGGCGGCAGCGCGGCCTGGGCGCGCACGATCACGTCCGGAATCTTCCATTCGGTGAGCACCGCCTGCGACAGCGCGTCGTAGCTTGCCCCCAGGATCATGTGCGAGGCCTGCCCCGGCGTGTGCTTGCCGCCCGCGACCAGGGCCGCGATCTCGCGGTAGCGCTCGTGCTCGTGGCTGGCCACCAGCAGGGGCCCCAGGTTCTTGAACAGCGCGCAGATCGCCGCTTCCTCGGCGCCCTGGTAAAAGCTGTGGCGCGCCATCTCGCGGCCCACCAGGCTGGCGCACAGGGCCGCTTCCAGCTCCAGGCGCACGCTGCCGGCGTGCTCGGAACTGTCGAGCGCATCGACCAGCAGCATCGCCAGGGCCGTGGTCTTGACGTTGTCGAAGCCGAGCAGCGAGATGGCGCGCGAAATCGTCGTCACCGGCGTGCCGCCCGGGGTGCGGTACTGGAGCGTATTGGACAAGCGCAGGATGCGCTGGGTGAGCGCCGGGTCCGAGACCACGTAATAGGCCAGGTCGTGGGTGCCCTGGTCGTCGCTCGAGGCCATCTCGACCACGCGGGCGATCGAGGCGCCGAGGGCAAACATTTCTTCGTCGCCGCAGACCTTGTGCATCAGGGCGGCGCGCACGCGCCGGGTTGCGCCTTCCGGCGGCATCGAATCAAACATTGCTGCCATCGCGGCTCATCTTTCCTATGCTGCTTTCCCCGCGGGGGCGGCTGCCGGCGCGCTCTTCTGGGCCGGTTTCACCGGGCGCCCGAGCGCGTTGCGTTCGTATTTCCTGAGTACCTGGTGATGCAGGGCCGACAGGGCGCCCAGCTTCGGGTTGCCCGGGTCGAGCTTGCGCACGTTGCCGATCAGGCCGACGGCCTGCTGGCCGAGCTTGTCTTCCCAGCCCTCGTGCTCGAGGCAGCGCAGGGTCGCCAGCGCGGCGTTGAAGGCCACCGCCGGGTTGTTCGGCAGCTTGGCCGCCGCTTCCAGCATCATGCTCACGGCGCCCTTGTAGTCGCCGCTGCGGGCGCGCGCCGCGCCGTCGGCCACCAGGTCGACCACGTGCTGGCGGCTTTCCTGCGCCAGCGTGCGCGCCAGGTCGGGAAAGCCCGCCCCTTCCAGCACGCCCATCGCGCGCTGCATGGCGGCGTCGCTCGCGGCATTGCGCATGACCTCGCGCACCAGTTCGGCGCCGCCCTCTTCCATGCCGTTTTCGAGGCAGGTGCGCGCCAGCTCCAGCTTCAGGTCGCTGGAGAGCCCCGGCACGTCGGCGCAGGCCGCCAGCGCGGCCGCCAGGGATTCGCCCAGGCGGGCTTCGTTGCCGGTGTATTCGTGCAGCAGGGCCGAGGAGATCGCGCTGCACAGCACGGTGGCGGGACGGCCGCCCATCGAGCGGTCGAGGTCGCGGATGACCGAGGCCGCGGCCACCGGGTCGCCCTTCTTGACGAGCGTGCGCACCAGCTTGACGTGGTCCTCGGGGTCGCGGAATTCGGAATACTTGGCCTTGGCCACCACCTGCTTGAGCGCCTTTTCGGCCGCCGCGGTATCGCCCGCCTCGAAGGCGGTTTCCCCCAGCGTGCGCAGGCGCCGCACGGCATGCGGCGACACCGCCACCGCGTCAAGCAGCACGGCCTGGGACTTGGCCAGGTCGCCCACCGCCGCGTGGGTGCGGGCCAGCCAGTCGTAGGCGTCGACGAAGTTGCGGTTGGAGTCGACCAGCTCCTCCAGCATTCCCTTGGCCTCGTCGAACTGGCGGCGCAAGAACAGGGTCTTGGCCAGGCCCAGCCTGGCCCAGGCGATCGCCTTGACCTCGACGAGCTTGCGGTAGATCGGCTCGGCCTGGTCCGGCTCCCCGAGGAAGACGTGCAGCTCGGCGCGCAGGCGCATGAAGTCGACCGCGTAGCGCGGGTGCAGGCGCTCGCCGTCGATGCAGGACGCGATCGCTTCGCGCTGGTCGCCCGCTTCCATCAGGGTGTAGACCGGCATGAAGGCGCTGCGGCGCTCGAGGGCGCGCGCGATGCGGTCGAGCAGGCGGTCGGCGGTGAAGGGCTTGAGGATGTAGTCGGTCGGCGCCAGCTCGGCGGCGCTGACCACCTTGCTGTGGTTGCCCTCGGCGGTGACCATGAAGAACATGGTCGAGAGCGGCATCAGCTTATGGTGGCGCACGTCCTCGAGCAGCTGCTGGCCGTCCTGGCCGCCTTCGAGATCGTACTCGCACAGGATCATGTCGAAGCTGCGCAGGCCGAGGTGCTTCACCGCCAGGTTGGACGAACTGGCGTGCTCGATGCGCGTCAGGCCACAC
The DNA here is from genome assembly GCF_046293535.1 of Massilia sp. Classification (NCBI taxonomy): domain Bacteria; kingdom Pseudomonadati; phylum Pseudomonadota; class Betaproteobacteria; order Burkholderiales; family Oxalobacteraceae; genus Massilia; species Massilia sp. The sequence continues at coordinate 4,056 of NZ_JBKBOV010000043.1, forward strand.
ATGTTGAGCATGCTGTGGATGTTGGCGCGCATGCCCGAGTGGGGCTCGATGATCAGGGCCGTGAGGCCTTCCAGTTCGTTCATGTGTCCGTAAGCCTGCGTTGGGCGTGCGGCAACGCTACATGGGCGTTGCATCAGGCCAGTATATTACGGCTCGGGAACAAATTAGGTAAATTGGGTAAAGACGCAGCGCAACGATGAGTTATTGCGCGAAAAAACGACAAGTAGGCGTAATCTGGTCCAGTGGACCAGATTACGCTACGCCGTCCGCGCGTTCAAATCACGTATGCGATGCAGCGCAAACATCCGTCAGCCGCCCGGGGAAAAGGCCGCCGCCTGGCGCAGCGGCACCCGGCGCCCGTTCAGGCATTCGGTCTTGCCGTCGCCGACGACGATGTTCTGGTAGCGGACTTCGTACTTGCCGGCGCTGAGCTTGTCGATCAGGAAAGTCGCGCGCGCCTGCACGTAGGCGTGGCGCACATTCGAGCGGCGGTCGAGGTCGTAGAGCTTGACGAAGATCGGCGAGGCATTCGCGCTGTTGTCGATCATGAACTGCATCTCGCTGCCGCTGTTGCCCACCGGGTAGCCGGGCAAGTAGCCGGACTCGGCCGGCCACGGGTCGCCGCTGGGGGCGGTCAGGGTCTGCAGGTCGGTGCCGCAGTCGGGCGCCTGCGCCGGCACCACCAACTGGGTCACGGCAAGCGCCTTGATCTCGGGCGGCGGCGCCTTGCCCTCACCGCCGAAACGGCGCGCCCAGCCTTCGGTGCTGGCGTCGGCGCCGAGCTCGTCGGGACGATCACTGGGCAGGCTCGGGGCCGCGCCCGCGCCCGGATCGGGCTTGCCGGCCCAGGCCAGTGCCGGCGGCAGCTTGCCCTGCGGCGGCTCCATCAGGTAGACGGCGGCGGCCGCGCCGGCCAGGAAGCAGCTGGCCAGGCCCAGCCACCAGCGCGGGTCGCGCATCAGGCGCGGACGCGGGCGCGCAGCCGTGTCGGGCGCGCGCGGTTCCCAGGCGTCGGGGCGCGCCTGGCGCCCCGCATGGGCCGGGTTCTCTTCGGCGCCGCTACTTTCCAGCCATTCCACTTCCCACTCCTCCGACGCGATCCATTCGTCGTGCTCCTTGCGGCGCACCGGGTCGGACAGGGTGTTGTAGGCGGTGTTGACGATCGCCATGATGCGGGCGGCTTTTTCGTCGCCCGGGTTCTTGTCGGGATGGTATTTCTGGCTGAGGGCCTTGTATGCCGCACGAATGACTTCCGCCGGCGCGCCGCGCGCGACCTTCAGGTTGTCATAGTGGGTATGGATCTTGGCCATGTTCTTTCAGGTGCGCGGTTCCGTCGGGGCTGCTCGATCGCCTGGTTGCGGACGCTCCGGGTTGTACAGCTTAGCCGGATTTGTATCCGGAGCGCAAGATGTCAAAAATTCTACAGGCGGTGGCTGCGGTCCGCCCGCACGATAGCGTCAGGCAAGTCCACCTCCTGTCCCACCACCAGCACCTTGAACAGCTCGCCCATCTCGGCCGGCGACACCAGCTTCTGCACCGCCTTCGATTGCGGCAGGAAGCGCAGCGCATCGGCCGGGTCGGTTTCCATCAGCAGTTCGCCGATGCCGCAGCCCAGCAGGAAGGAGGCCTGGTTCATGTAGGCCAGCACCGGCAGGCCGGCTTCCTGCGAGGCCAGCGCCATCGCGGTGAAGTCCACGTGGGCGGTGATGTCCTGCAGGCCCGGCAGGTAGAACGGGTCCGGATGCGAATGGTGGCGATAGTGGCACATCAGGGTGCCGCCCATGCGCTGGTCGAGGTAATACTCGTGCGCCGGGAACCCATAGTCGAACAGGAAGGCGGCGCCGCGCCCGCCCTTCATCATGCTTGCCAGCGAGGCCATGAAGCCTTCGGCCACCGGGTGGATTTCGGTGACGTAGCCATCCGGCAGGTGCTCGGCGTCGGGAATCTGGCGCGCAAGGTGGAGCGCCAGCTCCTGCGGCAGCTCCTGCTGCACGAAAGCGAAGGCGCCGTTTTCCACCGTGACCATCTGGCGCTGCCAGCGGCCGTCCTTGCGGATGACCAGTTCGACCGGCATCGCATCGAGCACCTCGTTGGCCAGCACCACGCCGCTGAAGGATGCGGGCATGCCGTCCAGCCAGCGCACCTGCGGCAAGTCCTTGAGGGCGTCCTGCTGGCGCGCGCGCAGTTCGCCCGACAGTTCGATGATGGTGTACGAGGCGACCGTCACGCCCATGGCGTCCAGGGCGGTGAGCACGTCGCGCGCCAGCTTGCCGGTGCCGGCGCCGAATTCGATGATCTCGGGCGCGCTTTGGGCGATAATAGCGGCTGCCGCGCGCGCCAGCGCCGCCCCGAACAGGGGCGAGATCTCGGGCGCGGTCGTGAAATCGCCGCTCGCTCCCAGCTTGGACGCGCCGCCGCTGTAGTACCCGAGCCTGGGCGCATACAGCGCCAGTTCCATGAACCGTGAAAACGCCATCGCTCCGCCGAGCCGTTCGATCTCGGTGGCGATCAGTTGTTGCAGGGATTGGGACGCGGCCAGCGCGTCGGGTGCGGGTAGAGGCAGGGACATGCCGGCATTGTAGCGAAACGGCAAACAAGCAGCATCTTTCAGGTTCAGCACAAGACAATCGATGACGGAAACCGCCCACTCTTCCCCGAAGGTCGCGCTCGTGACCGGCGCCGGCCGGCGCCTGGGTCGTGCGATCGCGCTCGGCTTGGCCACCGCCGGCTGGGATGTCGCCGTGCACTACCGCCATTCCGAGCGCGAGGCGCTGGAGACGGCGCAAGCCATCCGCGGCCTCGGCCGGCGTGCCGCGCTGCTGCAGTGCGACCTGCTCGACGAAGCCGCGGTGCACGCCCTGCCCGGCCGCGTGGCCGCGGAACTGGGCCTGCTGCACTGCGTGGTCAATAATGCATCGTTGTTCGAATACGACAGTGCGACAAGTTTCTCTCCGGCCCTGCTCGCCACCCACATGGGAGCGAACGTGACCGCGCCGCTGCTGCTGGCGCAGGCCCTGCACGCGGCCACGCCGCCGGGAAGCCAGTCGGTCGTGATCAACCTGCTGGACCAGAAACTGTACAATCTCAACCCGGATTTTCTGTCGTACACGCTGTCGAAGGCGGCGCTGCACGCGGCCACCACGATGCTGGCGCAGGCGCTGGCTCCGGCGGTGCGCGTGGTCGGCGTGGCGCCCGGCATCACGATGGTGTCGGGCGAGCAGAGCGAGGAAGGCTTCGCGCAGGCGCACCGCATGACGCCGTTGGGCCGGTCCTCGACCCCGCAGGACATCGCCGACGCGGTGGTGTATGCCGCCGGCGCCCGCGCCCTGACCGGCACCACCCTGCTGGTCGATGGCGGCCAGCACCTGGCGCCATTATCACGAGACGTGATGTTCCTGACTGAAAATAATCATCATTCCTAATAAGGCTTTACCATGTTATCCGCCCTGATCCACCCGAGCTTGCGCAACTGCCGCCGGCTGTTCCTGCGCAACTACGAAGTCATGATCAACATCGGCGTGCACGACTTCGAGAAGCGGGCGGAACAGCGTGTACTGATCAACGTCGACCTGTACATCCCGCTCGAGCAGTCCACCCCGAAGGCCGACCAGCTGTCGGAAGTGGTCGACTACGACTTCATGCGCGAGACCATCGCCAGGCGCATCGCGAAAGGCCACATCCACCTGCAGGAAACCCTGTGCGACGACGTGGTCAAGGCGATGCTGACGCACCCGCGGGTGCGCGCCGCGCGGGTGTCGACCATGAAGCCGGACGTCTACCCGGACTGCGAAGGCGTGGGCGTGGAAGTGTTCCAACTGAAGGAAGAAGCATGAGCGAAGCGGATTTCGATCAACTGAACGCGGACGCCGCCAAAAAAGCGGAGAAGCTCGCGTACGAGAACAACAAGCTGCACAAGCGCCTGTGCCGCCTGGTAGGCCAGGCGATCGGCGACTTCAACATGATCGAGGACGGCGACAAGGTGATGGTCTGCCTGTCGGGCGGCAAGGACAGCTATGCCCTGCTGGACATCCTGATGACCCTGCGCGAGCGTGCGCCGATCCATTTCGACATCGTCGCGGTCAACCTGGACCAGAAGCAGCCGAACTTCCCGGCCGAGGTGCTGCCGGCCTACCTGGACAAATTGGGTGTGCCGTACCACATCGAGAACCAGGACACCTACAGCATCGTCAAGCGCTTGGTCCCGGAAGGCAAGACCACTTGCTCGCTGTGCTCGCGCCTGCGGCGCGGCATCCTGTACCGTGTAGCGGACGAGCTGGGCTGCAACAAGATCGCCCTGGGCCACCACCGCGACGACATCCTCGAGACCTTCTTCCTGAACATGTTCTTCGGCGGGAAGCTGAAGGGCATGCCGGCCAAGCTGGTCTCGGACGACGGCAAGCACATGGTGATCCGCCCGCTCGCCTACGTGAAGGAAGCGGATACGGAGCGCTACGCCGAGGTGAAGGGCTTCCCGATCATCCCGTGCGACCTGTGCGGCTCGCAGGAAAACCTGCAGCGCAAGCAGATCAAGGCGATGCTGCGCGATTGGGAAAAGAAGCATCCGGGGCGGGTGGAGAACGTGTTCTCGTCGCTCTCCACCGTGGTGCCCTCGCACCTGCAGGACCGCAAGCTCTTCGGCTTCGTCGACCTGAAGACCGACGGCGTGCCGAATCCGAACGGCGACATCGCCTTCGACGAGGAGCCGTGCTCGACGCCGGCGGCGAATACGATTTCGCTCACCCAGCTGTAAGAGTCGACAGCGTTAACAGAAAGGCAGGGGCGTGCTACCCTGCCTTTTTTTCGTCCCTATACAAAGAGAATCCCATGAGCCTGTCCGCCCGCCTGTTCCGCTGCCTGTCCTTCAGCCTGGCCATCCTCGCGCCCGGCGCCGCGCTGGCCGAGCCGAGCGCGGTCTACCTGGTGCGCCACGGCGAAAAGGCCAGCGTGGGCCAGGACCCGGAACTGACCCCGCAAGGCCAGGCCCGGGCCCAGGCGATCGCCACCATCCTGTCGCGGACCGGCATCACAGCCGTGTTCAGCACGCCGACCCAGCGCACGCGCCAGACCGCCCAGCCGCTGGCCCAGCGCATCGGCGCCGAGGTGCAGCTGTACGACCCGCGCGCGCCCAAAGCGCTGGTCGAGAAGGTAAAGGCCCTGTCCGGACCGGTGCTGGTGGTCGGCCACTCGAACACCCTGCCGGAACTGGTGCGCCTGTTCGGCGGGGCGCCGGGCGCCGACATCGGCGACGACGAATACGACCGCCTCTACCAGCTCACGCCGGCGGCAGGCGGCGCGGTCAGGACAGTCCTGCTGAGCTCCCCTTCCGCACCGTGAAAGAAGACGCTCCTGTTGTTAATATTGCCATTTTGATATATTGTCGTGGCTAGTTGGCAACCAGTAGTTTCAATGCGTCGTAGCATCAGCTAGGATGCATGCGAACGATTGATTTGGAGTTCATTTTGGATCTGTCCCAGGCGCAGTTTGAGCGCGCCATCAACCTCATCTACGACACGCTGGACGACCGGTCCGCCTGGCGCGGCGTGTTCGAATGCCTGCACGAAGCGGTCGGCGGGCGCGCCGTCCACATGCTCGCTTTCGATGCCGTCCATGGCGCCCTGTCGTACAGCGACGGCGCCGCCATGACGCCGCAGATCGACCTGGAATACATCCAGAAGTACCAGTTCATCGATCCCCGGGTTGCATTGATACGCACGCAGTGGACGGAGGAATGGCTGCATTGCCACGAGCATTTCGACGAGGCGTTCGTTTCCACGAATCCGTTTTACCAGGAGTACCTGCTCCCGCACGGCGCACGCTACCTGAGCCTGTGCAAGCTGGTCGACAACAAGGAAGCGACCGTGATGCTGGCCTTCCTGCGCCGTCCCGGCGAAGGCCCGATGCCGCCCGAGGCCCTGGCCTTCCTCGACCGCCTGCGCCCGCACCTGCAGCGCGCCGCACGCATGGGCCTGGCCCAGTTCGTGTATTCGGCCCAGGCCCTGGTGGGACACGCGCTGGTCGACAAGCTGCGCCAGCCGGTCATGCTCCTGACCACCGGCGGCGAGGTGGTGCTGGCGAACGAGGCGGCGCGCAGCCTGCTCGGCTCGACCAGCCTGGTGCAGGTGGCCGACAAGCGCCTGGTGCTGCCGCAAGCCTATCGCCGCGCCTTCCTCGAGCAGTGCGCGGAGCTCGAGCACCAGGCACGCGCTGCGGACGGCGCCGGTGCGGAGACGGGCAAGGCCTTCCGCGTGCTGCACATGAGCAGCGAAGCCGGCGCCGCGCCGGACGTCCTGTACGGCTTCTTCACTTTGCTGGTGCCGGAACGCACCCTGGGCAGCTTCGGCCTGCGCCCGCTGGTGATGCTGTTCTTCTACCACCCGACCTCGGCCCAGGAGATCGATTCGGACCTGCTCACCGCCGCCTTCGGCCTGTCGCACGCGGAATGCCGCGTGGCCTCGCTACTGGCCGACGGCATGCCGCTCAAGAGCATCGCCGAGGCCCTGGGCGTGCAGTACGACACCGTGCGCAAGCAGCTGATGTCGATCTACCAGAAGACCGCGACCAACCGCCAGCCGGAACTGGTGCGGCTCTTGATGAACCTTCCCGCCTCGGCCGTGCAGCGCGCGCTCAAGGCGGACGGCGGCCCCTTGCAGGGCATCACTGCGTGAGTCCGATGACGCCACCGGCCAGCTCGACGATCTTCGTCAGCATCGCGTCCTACCTCGACCCGATGCTGTTCTTCACCTTGAACGACGCGGTGGCGAAAGCCGCGCGGCCGGAGCTGCTGTCGCTGGGCGTGGTCGACCAGCACGCGCACGACCAGCGAGCGGCGATCGCGGCCCTGCCCTTCGCGCGCCAGGTGCGCTACGTGCACCTGAACCCGCGGGACACCCTGGGCGTGAGCTGGGCGCGCAACACCGCCTTCTCGCTGTACGACGGCGAAGCCTTCCTGCTGCAGGTCGATTCGCACACCCTGTTCGAGCCGGACTGGGATGAGCAGTTGCGCAAGCAGCATGCCAGGCTGGGCGAACGCTCGGCCAAGCCGATCATCAGCACCTATCCCTACCGCTTCGACATGGTCGACGGCCAGCCCCGCTACACGCCAGGGGAAGGCCGCACCGCGCTGGTGCTGCGTCCGCATCCGGAGAAGAACCTGACACCTGGCGACGCCGTGCTGCGCTTCATGGCGCGCCACCTGTTCACCAGCGAACCGGTGCTGGGTTGCCACGTGTCGGCCGGCTTCCTGTTCGCAGCCGGCAATTTTGTGGAAGAAGTTCCCTACGACCCTTACCTGTACTTTCATGGCGAGGAGCAGAGCCTGGCGGTACGCGCCTTCACGCGTGGCTGGGACATCTTCCACCCGCTCACCACCCCGGTCTACCACCTGTACAAGAACGAGGGCACGCCCTACGAGACCCACCACTGGCATGGCGAACTCGACGCGCGGCGCGCCTTCGGCTCGGGCTACCTCACCGAGCGCGCCAAGCTGCGCTTGAACCGCCTGCTGATGGGCGACGGCCTGCCCGGCGCCTATGGACTCGGCACGGTGCGCAGCATGGCCCAATATGCCGAGCTGAGCGGCATCGACTACGCCAGGCAGACCATCAGCGATCCTTTCGGCGGACAGCTCTGCTAAGAACCTGTCCCGGTACGCGGGTACTCAGGGCGCCACGTCCCCGGCGGCATCGATTCCGACGCCTGTTTTCGCAAGCGAGATGCTGCCCAGCGCGCGGGCATTGACACGCTCGCGCTCCTCGTCGAACCACCAGCCCCACTTGTTGAAGTAGCGCACCGCGGACGCGCTGTGATGGCACAGCAGCCGCCAGTCGTGGTAGGAGCCGCGGCCATACTCGTGCACCACCGTCACGTGCGGATAGAACACCGTGCGGCCGACACGGGCCAGCCGCCGCGACAGGTCGACGTCCTCGAAATACAGGAAGAAGCGTTCGTCGAACAGCCCTGCCTTGGCCAGCGCATCGGTGCGGATCAGCATGAAACAGCCGGACAGGACCGGCACGTCCATGATGCGGTCGTAGCCGCTCGCATGCATTTCGTAATCGTACTGGTGTCCCGAGCGCCGGTGCAGCCAGGGCAGGAAACGGCGTGTCGCCAGGCCGATCGGCGCGGGCAGGAGCTTGCACAGCGGCTGCAGGCGGCCGTCGGGAAAGCAGATGCGCGGGGCCAGCATGGCCACGTCGGGCTGGCTTTCCATATAGGCCAGTAGACGGAGAAAGGTATCGTCGGAAAAATGTATGTCGGGGTTGAGCACGAAATGGTAGCGGCTGCCGGCTTCCATCGCGGCGCGCATGGCCCGGTTGTGGGCACGGCCGAAACCAGGATTGTCGGGCTGGTGCCAGTACAGGGCCTGGTAGCGCGGCGCCAGGCTGCGCAGGCTGTCGTCCGGGGAGTTTTCGATGAGATAGGTCAACAGCCGTGGCCAGCTGCCGCTCACCCCGCGCAGCAGGTTCTCGATCTGTTCCGGGGGAGTGGCGTAGGCCACCACCGAACAGCTGGCCAGGACCGGCGCCCGCGTCATTTTTTCGGCCCGCGCAGGTGGAAAAAGGCCATGTGCGTAAACCAGGCGTCGTCCCAGCCATGGCAGTTGGGATGGACCTCGGGCAGGATGCGCTCGCGGCCGCCGCCGCGAGCGTCCGGCCGCCCGAGCGAGATGTCGTGGAACCAGACGTCGGCCTGACGGAACCAGCGGCCGAAGTCCTCCAGCACGCGCGGGATGTCGTCGGTGCCGAAGGCGACGTCGCAGGCGCTGTTGGTGCCGGCCGCGTCCCAGCGGTTCTCGGTCCAGCGCGCGTGCAGCCGGTCGACGTGGTGGATGTCGACCAGGAAGGCTTCGTTGGTGGGCGGCGGTGCGGTGCGGCAGTAGGGGTAGTAGCGCGAGAAGAAGAATTGCAGCGTGGCGCAGCCGTCGGGACGCAGGATGCGGACGATGTCGTCGAGGATGCGGGCGCGCGTGTCGTACACGCAGATGTGCTGCATCGAAATGGCGCAGTAGGCGAAATCGTAGGCGTCGGACGGGGCCTCGCCGCAGTCGGTGCCGCCGCTCAGGAAGATCTCGGCATTCGGGGTGCGGGCGCGCGCCGCCCGCACCATCTTTTTGGAGATGTCGGCGCCGTCGACCTGGCGCAGCAGGCGCGACATGCGCCGGATCATGCGGCCCTCGCCGCAGCCGATCTCGAAGCCGCGTGCCGATTGCGGGTCGGCCAGCACGGGCTTGCGGATGTCGCCATACAGGTGCAGCAGGTGCGTCTCGTACGGAAAGTTCTCGTGGTAATCGTAATTGCCGACGATCTCTTCGACGTCGGCGGCCGAGTCGTCATAGAAAGTCTTTTGCATGCGCGCATACTGCTTTAGGAAATTGTCCATCGACGTCTCCGGAACCGGCCCGCGGCCACATGAAGATTCAGACGGCATGACCGGAGCGGCAGTTGCATCGGTATCGCGCCCGATTGCGCAAGATCAGGCGCGCGGGGATACGGAAGGCCAGAATCGCCCATCATGTCAACCACCGCCACGACCACCATGAACGGCAGCGTGCGCAAGGTCCTGGGCGGCCCGGCCCTCACCGACCTGCGCCATGCCTGGGGGCTGCTGCACGTGATCGCCTTCATCGCGGCCAGCGACCTGCGCGCGCGCTACCGGCGCAGCGTGCTCGGCCCGTTCTGGATGACGCTCGGCACCGCGGCCGGCACGCTCGGCCTCGGCCTGGTCTGGAGCGAGCTGCTACGCATGGAGCGCGCCAGTTTCGTGCCTTCGCTCACCTGCGGCCTGATTCTGTGGCAACTGCTCAGCGGCTGCATCCTGGAGTCCACCACCACCTACTGGCGGCAGGCCGCGCTCATCCGCAACGTCAGCATGCCGCTGTCGATGCCGCCCATCCAGATGGTGCTCAAGCACCTGATCAACTTCGCGCACAACCTCCCGGTGCTGGTCGCGGTCGTGCTGATGTTCGACGTGCCCGTCACGCGCCATACCCTGCTGGCCCTGCCCTGCCTGCTGCTGGTGGCGGCCAACCTGCTGTGGCTGGCGTTGCTGCTCAGCATGCTCGGCGCGCGCTTCCGCGACCTCGAATACGTGCTCGGCGCCGCCATGCCGCTGCTGATGTTCCTCAGCCCGGTGTTCTACCGGCCCGACTACCTGCCGTTCAGCGCCGAATTCATCTGGTTCAATCCTTTCAGCCACTTGATCGAGCTGATGCGTTATCCGCTGCTGGGCACGGCGCCGCCCGGCTTCGTGGTGCTGACCAATGCCCTGCTGTGCCTGGGCGGCTGGATCCTCACCCTGTGGCTGTTCAACGCCAAGCGCAACCGCATCGCCTACTGGCTCTGATCATGGCGCGCCTCGAATTCGACCGCGTGACGGTCCAGTATCCGGTCTATGACGTACGCGCCAAGTCCCTGCGCCGGCACCTGATGCGGGTCTCGACGGGCGGGCGCATCGAGTCCGAGGGAAGCGGCATCCAGCTCGTCACCGCGCTGCGCGACGCCAGTTTCAGGCTGCGCGACGGCGACAGCGTCGGGCTGCTGGGACACAACGGCGCCGGCAAGAGCACCCTGCTGCGCACCATGGCCGGGGTGTACTGCCCCTCGGCCGGCAGCGTGCTGCGCGAAGGCCGGGTGGCCACCGTGTTCGAGCTCGGGGCCGGCATGGAAAGCGAACTGAGCGGTTACGAGAACATCCGGCGCATGGCGATGCTGCTCGGGATCGGCAAGCGCGAGATCGCCGCGCGCCTGCCGGACATCGAGGAATTCACCCAGCTCGGCCCCTTCCTGCACCTGCCGGTACGCACCTATTCCGCGGGCATGGCCACGCGCCTCATGTTCGCGGTGGCCACCTCGACCAGTCCGGACATCCTGCTGGTCGACGAGATCTTCGGCGCCGGCGACGCCGAGTTCCAGCTGAAGGCCGCCAACCGCATGAAAGCGCTGATCTCCTCGGTGCGCATCTTCGTGTTCGCCTCGCACGACATCGCGGCCCTCAAGCGCCACTGCCGCCGCTTCTTCCGGCTCGAACACGGGCTCTTGTGCGAAGTCGACGCCAACCTCCTGTAAGCACCGTGAGCACCCTGCGCACGATAGACATGGATCATGGATCCGCTTCCGGCGCCGCCTATTCTGGTCGCATGAAACGCCTGATCATCGACCTCGACGACACCATCGCCTACTGCGCAGAAGGGGGCTATGCGCACGCGCTTCCCAACCTGGCCCTGATCGCCCGCCTGCGCGACTACCAGCGCGACGGTTTCGACATCGTGATCAGCACCAGCCGCAACGTGCGCACCTACAGCGGCAACATCGGCAAGATCAACCTGCATACCCTGCCCCTGATCGTCGAATGGCTGTCCCGGCACGGCGTGCCCTGCGACGAGCTCCACGTCGGCAAGCCATGGTGCGGCACGCAAGGCTTCTATGTCGACGACAAGGCCGTGCGGCCGTCGGAATTCCTGCGCTATTCCCTGGCCGACATCTCGGCCCTGCTGGCGGACGAACGGCGCGAGGCATAAATGCTGCTCATCACTTCCGGCGCCTACGTCGACAGCGAGCTGTACGCCGAGTTCGGCCGCATTCCGCCCGCCTTTCTCCCGGTGGGCAACCGGCGGCTGTTCACCTACCAGGCCCGGCGCCATGGCGCCCGCCATGCGCAGGTGGTCATGACGGTGCCGGGCGACTTCGCACTCGACGAGGCCGATGCCGCCTGCCTGGAAGCCTGCGGCATCACGCTGTACCGTACCGAAACCGGCGCGGCGCTGGGCTGGGCGGTGCACGACTTCCTGTCCAGGCACGGCCTCACCGGGCCGATCGAGATCCTCTACGGCGACACCCTGATCGACGACCCGCCGCGCACCGGCAGCGACTGGCTGGCCGTGGGCCAGACCGACGAATACTACGACTGGTACCACGAAGTTCCCCGGCACGGCCAGCCGGGCGGCATCTGGACCGGCATGTTCGCGTTCTCCGATACCGCGCGGCTGCGCGAACTGCTGGCCGAGGGCGGGGATTTCATCGCCTCGGTGGTCGCCTACGAGCGCCAGGTCGGCCTGGCGCACTGGCCGGTCGCGCGCTGGCTCGATTTCGGCCACGTGCACACCTATTTCGATTCCAAGCGCACCGTCACCACCCAGCGCCACTTCAACCAGCTGCGCGTGTCCGACGGCGTGGTCACCAAGACCGGGGAAGACAGCGGCAAGATCGCGGCCGAGGCCGAATGGTTCGAACGGGCGCCGCGCGCGGTCAAGCCCTTCCTGGCCCCCTACATCGGACGCACCGACGACGGCTGCGGCTGCGGCTACCAGCTCGAATACCTGCACCTGGCCACCCTGAACGAACTCTACGTCTTCGGGCGCCTGCCCGAGCGGGTCTGGGCCCGGATCTTCCGTGCCGCCGATGCCTTCCTGCGCACCGCGCATGCGGTCCCGCTGGAGCAGCCGCCCCCGCTCGACGCCATCCGCCAGGCCTACCGCGACAAGACCCTGTCGCGGCTCGAGACCTACGCCGCGGCCTCCGGGTGCGACCTCGACGCCGGCTGGTCGCTCAACGGCGTACGCACGCCTTCGCTACGCAACATCGCCGAACAGGCCAGCGCAGCGGTCGAAGCCGGCAGTCCCGAACCGAGCTTCCTGCACGGCGACTTCTGCTTCAGCAATATCCTGTTCGACTTCCGTGCCGGCCGCGTCAAGACCATCGACCCGCGCGGGACCGATGCCAACGGCCGCCCGTCCCGCTTCGGCGACCTGCGCTACGACATCGGCAAGCTTGCCCATTCGGTGCTGGGGCTGTACGACCACATCGTGGCCGGCCACTTCGTGCTGGAAGAAGAGGACGGGCCTGGCCAGCGAGCGGGCATGCAGATGAGCAGTGCGGGAAGCGCGCAGTTCAGCGAGCAGCGCAACATGCAGCTGAGCGGAGGGCTGGAGATATCGCCGGCCACGCAACCGGAGGCGCAGCAGGCCGGCCTGCGCCGCACCGGCACGTCCGCCGGACGCCTGCCTCCCGGCCACGCGCTGCGCTTTCGTGTCCTGGCCCAACGCACCGGGCCGCTGCGCGAGCTGTTCCTGGCCACGCCCTTCGCCGGCCGCCTGCCCACCGCATGGGACTGCTATCCCGTCATGGTGCTGCTGTTCCTGTCGATGCTGCCGCTGCACGCCGACGCCCCGCTACGCCAACGCGCCCTGCTGGCCAATGCCATCCGCGTTTACCTCGAATGGAGAGCGCATGATCGTGATCCCGATGGCGGGAATGAGCCGCCGCTTCTTTGACGCCGGCTATTCCCGGCCCAAGTACGAACTGCCGCTCGACGGGCAGACCCTGTTCGCCTGTTGCCTGCGCTCGTTCGAACACTATTTCGGCAGCGAGCGCTTCGTGTTCGTCCACCGCCACGCTTTCGGCGCCGACGACTTCATCGCACGCGAATGCGACAGGCTGGGCCTGGACAACTACCTTGCGGTCGATCTCGGCGAGAGCACGCGCGGCCAGGCCGAAACCGTGCTGCGCGGCCTGGACGCCGCCAGCGCCGGCGGCAGCGAGGCCCTGCTCATCTTTAACATCGATACCATCCGTCCGCATTACCGCTTCCCCGAGGCCATGGGGCCAAGCGACGGCTACCTGGAGGTGTTCGCCGGCGAGGGGTCGCACTGGTCCTTCGTGCGTCCCGCCACCTCGCTCTGCCCCTTGGTTGCCGAAACCACGGAAAAGCGCCGCGTATCCCCGCTGTGCAGCACCGGCCTGTACTACTTCGCGCGCGCCGCCGATTTCGGCGCGGGCTGCGAGCATGCCCTCGGCGACGGCGGCCGCTACCTGCGCCAATGGGGCGAACTCTACGTCGCGCCCCTGTACAACCACCTGATCTCGTCCGGCAAGCGCATCCTGTACCACCAGATCGATGCGCACGAGGTGCACTTCGCCGGCACGCCGCAGGAGTACAGCGACTTGCGCGACAACGCACGGAGCCTGTTTTGATCTACATATCGCTCCCCGTGCACACGCAGGCGCGGGTAGTGGCGAGCCAGGCCAGGAACGTCGCCGCCTTCTTTCCCGAAGCGCGCGTCGTGCTGCACGTGTCGGCCAACGCCCGCTTCAGCCTGCCCGAGCTGGAAACGGCGCTGCAAGCCTGCGCTTGCCGCAACGTCGTGCTCAATCCCGCACGCCATGCCACGCGCTGGGGCGGCATCCTGCAGGCCCACCTGGCCAATATCGCCTGGATCCGCCGTGCCGGCGACGCCAGCCGCATCTGCCTGCATGCCTCGAACGACATGCTGGTACGCCCGGGACTGGCCGCTTGGCTGGGTCGTGGCGGCAATTTCCTGCATACGCGGCCGATCCGCGCCGGCAGCCGCTGGCGTTTCGCCGCACCGGCGCTGGCCGACCAGCCGCTCGCAAGCCTGTGCCGCAGGCTCGGCAGCACAAGCCTGGTGGGTTCCCAGGTCGAAGGCGCCAGCTTCGAGGCGGCACTGCTGTTCGAGGTGGCTGCCCTGCTCGAGCGCCACCTCGACGCCGCGGCCGCCTATCCGCGCGAGGAGGTCTGGCTGGCCACCGCGGCCCATGCCCTGGGCGCCCCCATCGGGGGGCGTCCCTATGTGCTGTCCGAGGTGCACCGCTTCGACCGGGCATTCTGGCGCGTGTTGCGCTATGCCGATCCGTTGATCGGCCGTCCGGGCGATCCCCTCCACTTCCCGCGCCGCCTGATCGAGTACCTGATGATCCGCAGCGGCTTCCACCGGATACGGCGGCGCCTGGTCGACCGCATCGCCGCCGACGATGCGGCCTGGCTGGCGCGTTACGAATCGATGTCGGACGGGAACAACACCTGGCGCGTGTTCGACCCCCATGGCCTGTTCGGGGTCAAGCGGGTAGCGCGCCGGCTGGACCATCCGCTGCGCCGCTACATCGACGCACTGGCTCCCGCCCCGGCGCCCGAACCGCGCCCGGAGCACGCGTCCCACAACCCGCCTGTCGCTCCATGAAGACTTCCGACATCACCCTGGTGTTCCAGGGCGCATTCAAGCCCTACGTCACGCGCGAGCGCGACGACTTCGTGCGCAATATCCGCATGACGCGCCAGGTACTGCCGGGAGCGCGCATCGTCCTGTCCACCTGGGAAGGCACGGACGTGCCGCGCAAGCTGGGCGTCGATGCCGTGGTGTTCAGCCCGGATCCCGGCCCGCTGGCGCCGCTCAAGCTCGACGACGACAAGGCCAACAACGCCAACCGGCAACTGGCCAGCACACGCGCCGGCCTGGCGGCCGTGCATACGCCCTACGCCGTCAAGCTGCGCACCGACTGCTTCCTGGAACATGCGGGTTTCCTCGATTTCGCCGTCGAGCAGCGCCGGCGCGATGGTGGGCGCGAACGGCTGCTGGCCTGCTCCTTCTTCACCCTCGACCCCGCCATGTTCGAGCGCCTGCCCTACCACCTGAGCGACTGGTTCCATTTCGGCCCGACCGGATTGCTGCAGGATTACTGGTCGGCCGCGCCGATGGATGCGCTCGACGCGCGCCATTACGAACAGCGCGCGCATCCGCCCGGCTCGTCGATCTTCGAACGCCGCTTCCGTGCCCGCTTCGCCGTCGAGCAGCACCTGTGCATCCAGTTCGCCGGAGCCCGCGGCTATGCCTGTCCGCGCGTGCTGAACGACAGCTCCGAAGCGGTGCTGCGCGACCACGCGCGCTTCATGGCCTCCGAGGTGATGCTGCTCGACCCCTGGCAGATCGGCCTGGTCTTCCCCAAGTATGCCTGGGTGGGCGGATCGCGCTTCCAGTGCATGAACAACCTGATGCACCTGGACTGGGTCGCCCTGCAGGGGCCGGAACTGGCCGGCTTCCAGGACGCCGCCGGCCTGCGCCGCCTGATCCGCGAGCGGGCGCGCAGCAAGCGCCTGAACGCCCTCGCCTTCCGCCACAGCCGCCTGCTGCATGCGCTGCTGTTCGATCCGCAACGCAGCAGCGAACCGGTGCGCCGCATGGTGAGCCGGCTCGCACGACGGCTGTAGCCGACCATGCGCATCGTCACCGTCGTCGTCACCCGCGACCGCCCGCAACTGCTGCAGCAGGTGCTGGCGGCGCTGCAGTCGCAGCAGCGGCCACCCGACCATGTGGTCGTGGTCGACAACGGCAGCGGGCCGGAAACCGGCGCCGTGCTGGCGCGCTGCCCCGGCCTGGAAGTGCTGCGCCCTGGCGGCAACCTGGGCGGCGCGGGCGGCTTCGCCCTGGGCATGCGCCACGCCCTTGCCGGCGGCTGCGACTGGATCTGGCTGCTGGACGACGACGCGGTGCCGCGCCCCGATACGCTGGAACGGCTGACCGAGGCGCTGGCACAGGCAGGCAGCGTGGCGGCGCCCGGCGCCGTGGCGCCGGCTGTCTTCGAGTTCGGCGCCGTGGCGCTGGCCCACCGGCGCCGTTACGCGCTCTTGAGCGGCATCGAGCGCGCGGTCGCCCCCGCCGACTACTGCCGCGCGGCGGTCGCGGTCGATACCGCCTCCTTCGTCGGCCTGCTGGTATCGGCGCGCGCCGCCGCGGCCTGCGGCCTGCCCGACGCCGCCCTGTTCCTGTCCTACGACGACACCGAGTACTGCCTGCGCCTGGGGCGCGCCGGCTGGCCTCTGTGGCTGGCGCCGGGCAGCGTCGTCGACCACCTGCGCGCGCCCGCCGGCAGGATGCGTGCCGGACCGATCAGCGCCCGCCATTACTACAACCTGCGCAACCGGATCGTGGTGGCGCGCCGGCATGCGCGGCTGCCGCTACTCGCGGGAAGCGTCGCGACCCTGACCGGTCTGGGACTGTGGCTGGGCTGCCGTGGACGCTTCCGGAAAGGCGCCTGGCGCATCGTCAGGCGGGCGCTGGCCGACGGCTGGGCCGGCCGGCTGGGTCCTTGCCCCGCCTTCCTCGAAGGACGTCCGGCCGAAGCTGCGCCACTCCCCGGGGCAAGCCGCCAGGGGCTGGCAAAGGATGACTGGCGCCGCCACGAGGGCCGCTAGGGACCGGCCAGGTTGCGCGGCGCGCCTGCGGCCCGCAGGCAGCAAGCCATGAAGGCGAACACCAGCAGGGCATACAGCAGGCTCGCCTTCATCGACCAGAACATCACTTCGCTCAGCCCGGCCATGGCATAGCTCACCACCACCAGCAGGCCGGCCAGGGCCGGCGCCGCCTGCTCCCCAATGGCGGCACGGCGCAGGCGCCGCCAGAACCAGCACAGCGGCGCCAGCATGATCGCCAGCCAGCAAGCCAGGCCGGGCACACCCCGGGTCACCAGGGCCTGCAGGGCGTCGTTATGCAGGTGCGGCGGCTCCGGCGGCGCGAATACGGCCGGACTGAGCCTGCCTTCGGCGATCCAGGCCCGCATCTGCGCCTTGTAGGCCGCGGTGTCGATGCCGGCCAGCGGGTGCTCGCCTGCCAGCATGCCTGCCGCTTTCCACAACTCGAGGCGCACGCTCAGCGAGGTCGGCAACGGGTTGCCGTCCAGGTACAGGCGCAGGTCGCTCAAGCCGACCTCGACCCGGGCCCGGACCCCGGTGGCCGGCACCGCGTAGGCCAGCACGACCAGCGCGGCGATGGCCAGCGCGAGGCTGCCCGGCAAGGCGCGCGGGATGTGGCGGCGCTGGGTCCACAGCAGCAGGAAGGCCGGCGGCAGCGCCAGCCAGCCGCCGCGGCTGCCGGACAGCAGCGAGGCGGCGGCCCCGGCCAGCGCGGCCGCCGCCGGCCACCACCAGTGCCGGCGCACGCGCGGGTCCAGCAGCGCGGCCAGCGCCACCAGCACCAGCACCAGCGCCAGGTTGCCGAATACGATCGGGTTCAGGAAGCCGCCGGCGCGCTCGAAGCCGGCGCCCCAGCGTTCCCAGGCCGCCAGGGCGGCCGCGGCCAGCGTACCGGCGCAGGCACCAATCCACCACGGCCGCGCGTCCAGCGCCGCCGCCCGCCACACCGGCACGACGGCCAGGGCGAGCAGCATCCGCAAGGGTGCTTCGACCGTGTTCCAGCCGGTGCCGCGCGCCAGGTGCAAGAACAAGGCATAGGCGGCGTAGGCGGCAAACGCCAGTGCGACGGGCTGCAGGTCCCGCCAGTGGCGCGCCAGCACCTCGCGGCTGGCGCGCCACAGCCCGAGCGCAATGCCAAGGAACAGGAAAGCG
>NZ_JBKBOV010000043.1:22194-47445 GCF_046293535.1 Massilia sp.
GGGTCGGCCCCACACGCCCGGGCGGGCGGCCGGCCGGCCCCCCCCGGGCCCCCCCACCCCCCGGCGCGGGCCCCGCCACTGCCAGAGCGCAATGCCAAGGAACAGGAAAGCGCCCAGGCCGATACCGAAACCGGTGACCAGGCTGGACAGGAGGAAGGCGACGGGCAGCGTCGCGATCGCGGCGCGGATGCCGGGGGTGCCGGGCTGGGGGGAAACACGGCAGGCACGCATTGCAGGGCAAGGAATGGCGGCGATCCTGGCAGTCTAGCCGATCGCCGCCGCCCGGGGGATGGCGCGGCTCCTGCGCTTGATCCGCATCGTATTCACGGACCGGGCGCAGGAGCAAAGCTCGGGGAAGGCCGCTTAGGGAGGGTCGATCAAAGAGCGACCGCGGTGCGGTAGACCGGATACAGGTTGTGGCGCTCGTCCCACGAAGCGTGGCGCTTGTAGAAGAATTCCAGGCGCGCATGCGGGTTCCTGGCGAAGGCCGGGTCGGTCTCGACGCGGCGCTTGAATTCCGCGGCCAGCGCCGGATCGGCGGCCATCTGCTCGCGCGCCACGTCCTCGGCCACGTATTCTTCCATGTACTCCTTGCGCTCGTAGGCGTTGTTGAAATAGCCCCAGGCCAGCAGCGAGTCCGGCGCCTGCGGCTCCAGCATGGCCACCACCAGGCGCGCCTTCGGCTGGTTGACCGGCACGTACAGCGAACCCGGCAGCACGGCGCGCGGCTCCGTCTTCCAGCCGCCCTCGACCGTCAAGCGCTGGTGCGACTCGAGCGAGGTGGCGCCGAAAGTCGCCTTGTCGGCACGGAAGGTTTCGACCGGCGCCTGCGCGATCGCCTTGTCCAGCTTGCGGAAGGCGATGCCGTGCTGGGTCAGCTTGTTCGCCACGATCCCGGCCCAGGCGGCCGGTACGATGTAGCCCGCGCGCGGTGCGGTGATCACGCGCTCCGGCACCACTTCCTCGCGCAGCGGCACGCGCCACACCTGTGGCTTGCTTTCGTCGTAGCGGGTCATCAGCATGCCCGACACCTCGGAGGGGGTGCGGGTGTATTCGTAGCCCTGGAAGTCGACCATCTCGGTCTTGTCGGTGGTGCGGTAGGTCAGCGCGACCGGAGTGCCGGCCAGCTGGGCGGCGCGGGCGTCCGCGGCCTGGGCGGCCTGCTGCCAGGCCTTGCCGTGCTGCGCGACCTGCTCGAGCACCGAGATCACCGTGTTGTGGGTGACGCGCACACGGGTCGGGTAATCCTTCCACGAATGGGTCTCCACCAGCATCGCCATGCGGTTACGCAGCGGGAAGTAGCCGGTCGAGAAGCGCGGGTCCGAGACGCTGTCGATGAAGCCCGATTGCGGGTCGTCGGTCTTGGCGAAGGACATGTAATAGGACTGTGGCATCGACCCCTGCCTGGCGATGTCGGCGATCACCTTGCTGCGCAGGGCCAGGCCGGCCTTGCGGAATTCCGGATCGCCCGAGTACACCGGCTCGACCTGGATCGACACGTCGTGCTGGAACTTGGCGCCGTCGGTCACGTGCAGGTCGACGTAGGTGAGCGGGTCCCAGTCGTTGACGAGCTTGAGCATGGCCTGCATCTCGGGCGAGTCGGCCTTCACGTAGTCGCGGTTGAGGTTGAAGTTCTGGGCCGTGGTGCGCCAGCCCATCTCGACCGGGCCGCGCTGGTTCGGGCGGTTCCACTTGCCGAAGCGCTCGTGGCCGTCGACGTTAAACACCGGAACGAACAGCAGGACCTGCTTGTCCAACGCTCCCTTCGCCAGCTTGCCGTTGAGGGTTTCGCGCAGGGCCAGGAAGCCGGCGTCCTTGCCGTCGATCTCGCCGGCGTGGATGCCGCCCTGGATCAGGGTCACCGGCAAGCCCCGCTTCTTAGCGAGCTGCGGCGTGAACGCGCCGGTGTTCGAGACGACCAGCGCCAGCATCGGGCGGTTCTCCGGCGTGCGGCCGAACTCGATGCACTTCACCTGCTTCGGATAGGCCTTCTGGAAGTCGCCGCAAAGCTTGATGACTTCATCGTAGCGGCCGGTGGCCTGGAAGCCCGAGCGCTCCGACACGGTGGTCAGGTCGGGGGCGGCGTGGGCGAGTGGGACGGCAGCCAGCAGGGCCAGCAGCAGGGCGG
The DNA here is from genome assembly GCF_046293535.1 of Massilia sp. NCBI lineage: Bacteria > Pseudomonadati > Pseudomonadota > Betaproteobacteria > Burkholderiales > Oxalobacteraceae > Massilia > Massilia sp. The sequence continues at coordinate 24,323 of NZ_JBKBOV010000043.1, forward strand.
AACGGATCATCGGAAACTCCAGCAATCGATCGGTGGCAAAGCCGACGATTATAGACCTGTTTCCAGAATGAAAAGAGCCCGGCAGCAGTGCTGGCCGGGCTCTTTTTTGCGTGAAGATTTAAGGTTTCGTGTAGATCGAGATTTCCTTCGCAGGATGGCGCACGATCTCCATCGGCACCTGGCGCGCGCGGCTGGCCGGCGGGCAGGTGCCGGTCTCGCGGTAGGTCAGCGCCGCGGCCAGCAGGCCTTCGCTGCGGTCGCCGAGCGGACGCGACAGGTCATCGGCCACTTGGCAGGTCGGCGCCAGGCCGTCCGAGAAGTCGCCGAAGCCCTTGTTGTTCACGCCCTTGAACTCGATCGAGAAATAGGTGGTGCCGCAGTTCGGCACCGGCGTGAATCCGTAGGGCTTGCCGCAAGTCGTACTGCCGATCACGTCGACCTGGACGTCGGCGCCGCGCAGGCCGTTGATGACGGCCTCGCTGGCCGAGCAGGTGCCCGAGGTGGTCAAGACGGTGACGCGCTTCAGGCCCAGGTAAGGCAGCGTCGTGCCCGGGCGCACGGGATTGGGCGAGCTGAAGCCGTAAGCCGTGTTGCGGAACGGGATGGCCGGCTGTTGCGCGGTCTTGTCGTTGTACTGCGGACGCTCGAAGATCTTGCCGTTGGTCTGCTCCGGCCCGGCGATCATGTAGGACAGTTCGCTGGCGACGTACAGCAAGCCGCCGCCGTTGTAGCGCATGTCCAGCACCAGGTCGCTCACCGCGGCCTGCTTGAAGGTGGTGAAGGCATCCACCAGCTCCTTCTCCGACACTTGGTTGTGGGTCTCGAAGCTCAGGTAGCCGACCTTGCCGGTGGGGGTATCGAGCACCTGCACGTGCTTGACCGGATCGATGCGCACTTCCGCGCCGGTCATCGACACATCGAAGGTGGTGCTGCCGCGCTGCAAGGTGAACTGGTGCGCCACGCCGGGCGTCTCGGGGAACAGGCCGGCATTGATCCGGTTGACCTGGTCGGCGCCGCCGCCGTTGACGAAGTCCACGCCGTCGACCTTGAGCAGCATGTCGCCGCGGCGCAGGCCGGCGGCATCCGCCGGCGAACCGGGTTCCACCATCGTGACCAGCCAGGTGCGCGGCACGGTGGCGCTGTTGCGCTTCCAGGTCACGCCATAGCCCAGGTCGATCCCGGAGCTCTGCAGCTTTTCCCACTCCTCGGTGGCGTAGGTGAAGTGGTACTTGTCCTTCGGCTGGCCGGACGCGGTCAGGGCCGGGGTCTTGAGCACGTTGAAGTAGTCGATCGGATTGGTGAAATCCGCCATCCGGTAGGTGTTCGGGATCTCGTTGTACCAGAGGTAGTACTGGTTCGCCCAGGCGCGCAGGAACTTCAGCTCGTCGAGCAGCGTGCCCTGGCGGTCCGGGAAGGGCCTGCCCGCGCTGTCCACGCCGGTGCGCGGCGTGGCGCACAGGTTCCAGTAGGTGCTGAAGGCCTCGCCCAGCAAATTGGGGTTGAGGTCTTCCGGCGACGCCGTGCCGGTCGGCGGAGTCGGATTGGACGGCGTGGGCGGCGTGGGCGGCTGCTGCGAACCCTGGTCCGGACGGGTGCCGACGCCTGGCGAACCGCCGCCACCGCCGCATCCGGCAAGGACGAAGGCTGCGGCGCACAGCGACGCGATCAGGCGGGGGGCGGTCGGCAAACGACCATGTGCATATGGCGGTTTCATGCAATCGATTATAGACGCGCCAATCGGGCCCAAGTGCAACCAACTGTAACAGTTGGGGCTGATGGACAACAAGAAATGCTAACGAGAATTTCAGGGAGAACAAGACCCGACGAGGCGGCCGAACAAGGCCGGTTTTTCCGGCCTCGTTCTCTCCTGTCAAGCGCTGCCCGGCTTACGCGGCGCGCGGCGTGCCGGCAGCCGGCGCGTGGAAGGCCGCGACCAGGGCCGCTTCCTTCTGCTTGGCGGCCTTCAGGTGGCGCTCCTTCACGTGGCCGTAGCCGCGGATGTCTTCCGGGATGCTGGCGATCGCCACCGCCTGCTGCAGGTTCTCAAGCGTGAGTTTCGGCAGCAGCGCCTCCACGGTCTGGCGATATTGCCCGATCAGCGCACGCTCGCTGCGGCGCTCGGCGGTATAGCCGAACACGTCGAACGGGGTGCCGCGCAGGCGCTTCAGCTTGGCCAGCACGCCGAACGCGCCCATCATCCAGGAGCCGTATTCCTTCTTCAGCGCGCGGCCTTCCTTGTCGTGCTTGGCCAGCAGCGGCGGCGCCAGGTGGAATTTCAGCTTGATGTCGCCTTCAAACATGTTGGCGATCTTGGCGCGGAAAATCGGATCGGTGTGCAGGCGGGCGACTTCGTACTCGTCCTTGTAGGCCATCAGCTTGTAGAAGTAGCGCGCCACGGCTTCGGCCAGGCGGGTGCCCTTGCCGAGTTTCGCTTCTTCGGCGCGCACCTGGTCCACAAAGGCCTTGTACTGGGCGGCATAGGCGGCGTCCTGGTAGGCGGTGAGCAGCTCGACGCGGCGGGCGACGAGTTCGTCCAGGCTCTCGAGACGCTTGAACTCGATCACCTGGGCCGGGGTGGCCAGCTTCTTCACGGCGACCAGGTCGTGCGCCGCGCTGCGGCCCCAGTGGAAGGCGGCTTTGTTGAAGGGAACCGAGACGCCGTTCAGTTCGATCGCCTTGAGCAGCGAGGCCTCCTGCAGAGGCACGCGGCCCTTCTGGAAGGCATAGCCCAGCATGAACATATTGGTGGCGATGGCGTCGCCCATCAGCGCGGTGGCGATCTTGCCGGCATCGACGAAATCGACATTGTCGGCGCCGCAGGCCTGCAGGATGGCGCCGCGCGAACCTTCGGCCGGGAACTGCCAGTCCGGGTTCTTCACGAAGGCCGCGGTGGTGGCGCCGGTCGAGTTGACGGCGGCCCAGGTGCGGCCCTCGCCCATGCGCGAGAGCGCATCGCGGGAGGCAGCGACGATCTGGTCGCAGCCGATCACGAGATCCGCGCTGCCGGTGCCCACGCGGGTCGAGTGCAGGTCGGCCTGGTGCTCGGCCAGGCGCACGTGCGACATCACCGGGCCACCCTTCTGGGCCAGGCCGGACTGGTCGAGCACGAGCGCGCCCTTGCCTTCGACGTGGGCCGCCACCGCCAGGATCTGGCCGACGGTGACCACGCCGGTGCCGCCGACGCCGGCGATCAGGATGCCGAAGGGTTGTTCAATCGACGGAATGCGCGGCATCGGCAGGGCCGGTGGAGTGGCGTCGGCGCTTGCCGCTTTCTTGGGTTTCTTGAGGCCACCGCCTTCGACGGTAACGAAGCTCGGGCAGAAACCGGACACGCACGAGAAATCCTTGTTGCACGAGGACTGGTTGATCTGGCGCTTGCGGCCCAGTTCCGTTTCCAGCGGCTCGACCGACAGGCAGTTCGACTGCACCGAGCAGTCGCCGCAGCCTTCGCATACGGCTTCGTTGATGACGGCGCGCTTGGCCGGGTCGGGGAACTCGCCCTTCTTGCGGCGGCGGCGCTTCTCGGACGCGCAGGTCTGGTCGTAGATCACGGCGGACACGCCCGGCATCTCGCGTAGTTCCTTCTGCACGTCCATCAGCTCGGAGCGGTGGCGCACGGTGACGCCTTCGGCCCAGGCGTAGTCGTCCGGGTATTTTTCCGGCTCGTCGGTGACGACGATAATCGGGCGCACGCCTTCGGCGGCGATCTGGCGCGTGATCATGCCCGGGTCGAGCGGACCGTCGACGTTCTGGCCGCCGGTCATCGCGACCGCGTCGTTGTACAGGATTTTGTAGGTGATATTCACCTTCGCGGCCACGGCCGCGCGGATCGCCAGGATGCCCGAGTGGAAGTAGGTGCCGTCGCCCAGGTTCACGAACACGTGCTTCTCGTCGGTGAACGGCGACTGGCCGATCCAGGTCGTGCCTTCCGCACCCATGTGGGTGAAGGTGGAAGTCTCGCGGTCCATCCACAGCACCATGTAGTGGCAGCCGATACCGGCCATGGCGCGCGAGCCTTCCGGCACCTTGGTCGAGCTGTTGTGCGGGCAGCCCGAGCAGAAGTAAGGGATGCGGTCGGTTTCCGGATTGGCCTTGGCCGGGATCGACTTCAGCACCAGTTCCTTGTTCTCCAGGTAGGCGATGCGCTCTTTCACGCGCTGCTCGACCGGATGGCCGGCGCAGTAGTGCGAGATGCGCGAGGCGATGGCGCGCGCGATTTGCGCCGGGTTCAGCTCGTAGGTGGCCGGCAGCAGCCAGTCGCCGTGGCCCATGCGGTCCTTGTTGCTCCACTCGCCGGTATCGTCGAACTTGCCCACCACGCGCGGACGCTCGCCGTCCGGCAGGTTGTACAGGGCTTCCTTGAGCGCGTACTCCATCACCTGGCGCTTCTCTTCCACCACCAGGATCTCGTCCAGGCCGCGCGCGAACTCGTGCACGCCTTCGGATTCGAGCGGCCAGGTCATCCCGACCTTGTACAGGCGCAGGCCGATGTCGGCGGCCGCCTGTTCATCGATGCCGAGGTCGGCCAGGGCCTGGCGGGTGTCGACATAGCTTTTACCCGCGGTGATGATGCCGATCTTCGGCTTTCTGCTGTCCCAGATGATGCGGTTCAGTTTGTTGGCGCGCGCATAGGCCAGCGCGGCATACCACTTGAAGTTGCTCATGCGGACTTCCTGGTCCAGCACGGCGTCCGGCCAGCGGATGTTCAGGCCGTCCGGCGGCAGTTCGAAATCGGTGGGGGTGACGATCTGGACGCGGTCCGGATCCAGGTCGACCACGGCGCCGGATTCGATGATGTCGGTGACGCACTTCATCGACACCCACAGGCCGGTGTAGCGGCTCATGGCCCAGGCGTGCAGGCCGAAGTCCAGGTATTCCTGCACCGACGAGGGGTACAGCACCGGGATGCCGCAGTGGGTCAGGATGTGGTCGGACTGGTGCGCGGTGGAAGACGATTTGGCCGCATGGTCGTCGCCGGCCAGCACCAGCACGCCGCCGTGCTTCGAGGAGCCGGCATTGTTGCCGTGCTTGAAGACGTCGCCGCAGCGGTCCACGCCCGGGCCCTTGCCGTACCACATGGCGAACACGCCGTCGTACTTGGCGTCCTTGTACAGGTTGGTCTGCTGGGTGCCCCAGACGGCGGTCGCCGCCAGGTCTTCGTTCATGCCCGGGTGGAACTTGACGTGGTGGGCGTCGAGGTGCTTCTTCGCCTTCATCGCGGTCTGGTCGACGGCGGTGACGGGCGAGCCGCGGTAGCCGGTGATGTAGCCGGCGGTGTTCAGGCCGGCCTTCTGGTCGCGCTCGCGCTGGAGCATCGGCAGGCGGACCAGGGCCTGCGTGCCGGTCATGAACGCGCGGCCGCGTTCGAGCGTCCACTTGTCGTCGAGGGTGATGTCGTGCTGGGGCAGCGCCAGGTTGGCGCGCTCGAGGGGTGCGTTCATGCGGTGTCTCCGTTAATGTCGCCAGGATGCGGGGCGCGCTGCGGCTCTTGGTGGCCATCTGGACGCGCGGGGCCGGGTTCTGCCAGCCTGATCCATCATGCGCACAGTATATTCGCGCCCCTCCGGCATTAAATTCCAAACAATTCCCCCCGCCGGAGGATTTGCGCAATAAAATTGCCGGGTTCGCGAATCCACCGAGGAAAGCATGTCAAAAATCGAGCTCGACAAGACCGACCGCAAAATCCTGTCCGTACTGCAGACCGATGGCCGCCTGTCGAACCAGGACGTGGCCGAGCGCGTCAACCTGTCCCCGTCGCCTTGCCTGCGTCGCATCAAGCGTCTGGAAGAAGCGGGCGTGATCCGCCAGTACGTGGCCCTCGTCGATCCGGACAAGATCGGACTCGGGCTGCTGGCCTATGTGAACGTGCGCCTGGAAAAGCACAGCGAAGTGGCGGGCGGCGCGCGTGGCGCCCCGGGCCTGCCGGCGACCTCGCCGCGCAACGACTTCGCGATCTCGGTGGGAACCTGGCCGGAAGTGGTCGCCTGCTATGCGATGACGGGGGAAATGGATTTCCTGCTGCGCGTGCACGTGGAAGACATGGACCACTTCTCGCGCTTCATGATGGGGACGCTGCTCAAGCACCCGGCGGTACTGGATGTGAAGTCGAGCTTTGCGCTGCAGAGGATCAAGGAGACGACGGCGCTGCCGGTGGCAGGCTGATTAGCCACCCAGGCTCCTTCTCACCGTTCAACGTAGAGTCGTCATCCCGGCGCAGGCCGGGATCCAATTTCGTGCACACCCGGGTGTACGCACAGGATAGTGGGCGCAACGGAAATTGGGTTCCGGCCTTCGCCGGAACGACGTCGGTAAATGCCGTCTATCCGTGCCCTATTTCTTCGGCGACAACCACTTCACCGCCGCCCGGGCATTGGCCTTGACCGTGTAGTCGATCACCGCCCACTGCTCTTCCAGCGCCTCCGCCATCACGCTCGCCGGGCTCGGCGGCGGCAACTGCAGATAAGCGTCGGCCTCGCCGTACTCGCGCTTGATCTCCATGCCGGCCTTTTTCGCGATGTGCATCATGGTCTGGTTCGAAGTCAGGCATTGCATGTAGAGCGTATCGACGTCGGCGTTGCGGCAGTGGATGGCCGCGCGCTGGAACAGGCGCGAGCCGACGCCCTGCCCGCGCGCCGACTTCGACACCGAGACGCCGAACTCGGCGACCCGCTCCTTTTGCGTCGGCTTGCCCTCGCCGGCCTTGGCGAAGGCCAGGTGGCCCACCCCTACCAGCTGGAACACGCGGTTCACCACACCGAACACGATGTCGTGCCGAAAGTCGAGTTTATTGACGTACTTGGTGATCGCATCGTCCGGAATCACGCTGCCGAAGCGCAGCAGGCGGTCGTTGTCGTCCAGCGCCAGGAAGTGGCGCAGGATGCGGCGGCGGTCGCGTTCGCCCAGCTCCTTGACGAGCACGGCCGGGCGGCCGTCCTTGCGGCGGCCGCCGAGGCCCTTCAGCCAGCGGAACAGGGGATGCTCGATCATGTCAAACCTTTATTGTGCAGTGCAACATCAACGCCGATTGTAGCGGATTCTGCTACTGCGCGCTGCTCTGCTTGGGAATGATCCACTGCGATGAAGGGCTGACCACGAACACGCCCTTGCCCGCCTGCTTGGCCTCGTACATCGCCTTGTCGGCCTCGGCCAGCAGCGCTGCCGAGCCGCGCGCCGCGCCGGCATGGCCGCGCGCGCTGGAGATGCCGATGCTGGCCGAAATCCTGACCGGGTTGCCGTCCGCCTCGGTGACCGACTTGATCTGGTCGAGCGCCAGCTGGGCCACGCGCAGCGCGCCTTCGCGCGAGGCGACCTCTTCGAGCATGATGACGAACTCGTCGCCGCCCAGGCGCGCCAGCGCATCCTCGGCGCGCAGCTTTTCCTGGACCCGGCGCGCGACCATCTGCAGCACCAGGTCGCCGGTGGCGTGGCCATAGGTGTCGTTCACTGCCTTGAAGCCGTCCAGGTCGATGAACATGATGACCACCACCGAGTCGCGGCGGGTGGCGCGCGCCAGGGCGCGCTCCAGCAGGCGGGTCAGCTGGCGGTAGTTGATCAGGCCCGTCAGGCTGTCGTGCTGGGCCAGGCGCTCGAGTTGCTTCGACTGGGCTTCCAGCTCGGCGGTGCGCTCGGCGACGCGGTGCTCGAGGTTCTCGTTGACGGCCTGCAGCCGCTGGTTGACCTCGCCGATGATGCGGTAGCTGCGCCGCAGCCGCATGCCGGCATAGGCCAGCAGCAGCAGGAGGATGGCCGAGTAGGCGAACAGGTAGCCGCGGTAGCGTTCGCGCACCGCCAGCTTGGCGTCGAAGGAGCGGTCGAATTCGCGGCTCAGGCGGTCGAGCGCCGTGCCCACGGCGGTGGCGGCGATCTGGGCCTCGAGGCGGTTTTCCAGCGGGCGCTTCTCGAGGATCACGCGCGCGGCCTTGATGATGGCGTCCATCTTCTCGACCACGGCCGGCGAGAAGGCGATCTGCTGGGCCGCGATGTCGCCCAGGATCTCGTCGATGCGGGCGGCGCGCGGCGGGCTGGGGGCGACGTTGTAGCGCAGGATCTCGCTCAGGAGGTCGTTCAGGGACGCATCCAGCCGGACCACCAGGCGCGCCGGCGCCAGTGCGCCTTCGATGCCGCCCAGCTCGGTCTTGAGGTCGGCCACGGCCGGCGGCAGGAAGCCCAGGGCCTCGCGCAGCGGCGGGTTGTGGCGTGCGAACTGGGCGGTGACCAGCTCCTTGCGCTGCATGGCGTCGCGCAACTGGGTGTAGGCGGCTTGCACGGCCGGGCTGGCCGCTTCCGGCACGGCATCGGCCAGGCGCCGCGAGAGCTCGTGCATGCGCGGCAACTGGGTGGTCAGCTGGGCGGTGGCCGGCGCGCGGCCGATGTGGGCGCGCAGGATGTTGGCATCCCATTCGGCGTCGAGCTTTTCCAGCTCGCGCAGGTTGAGCATCACGTCGGCGCGGACCTCGGGATCGGTTCCTTCCGAACGGATGTAGAAAAAGGCGAGCAGCAAGGCCAGCACCAGCACCGCCAGGCCGGCGAGTTGCAGGCGGCGACGCGGTCTCAAGCTCGCTACGCGCTGCGCCAGCACGGCAACCATCATTCCTCCGTTACATCATGTTGTCTTACTTATCCGGAGAGCATAGCAAAAGCTTGCGGATCAGTCGTGCACTGTAGCGTGGGCCTACGAAACCTGCGACGCCGCCTCGACCGCCGCCACCCGCGCCGCATGCACGGCCTCGGGAATCCGGTCGCGCTGGCCGGCGTGGCGCGCCGCGACCTCGCCGGCATTCACGGCGCGTGCCGCCTCCAGGGCGCGCAACAGGTGGGGCCGCTGCGGGTAGTCCTGCAGGCCCGCCGGGTGCTCCGCGCGCCCGCGCGCAGCGCATTCGCAGGCCAGCAGCATCTGGGCGAAGCGCTGCGGCTTGCGGAAAGCGTCGCAGCGTTCCAGCAGGGTGACGGTGGCGCCGGCCTCCAGCCGCAGGGCATGGCCGACCGTCTCGTGCTCGCGCGCCGTCATCAAGGCCAGGTCGCGGCATTCGTTGGGCGCCTTCAGGCGCTTGGCGACCCGGGCTACCTGCTCCACGCCAAGGTCGTGCGCCAGGGCGGCGAAGCGTACCTCCAGGGGCTGCGCTTGCCGCGCCGCGTCGTCGACTACCCGCATGGTGCGCGCATCGGCGTCGAGTTCGGGCAGGATGCGCGCCAATGCCCCGCAATCGCGCAGCACCGCGAACATGCGCGACGGACGTTCTTCCATCAGCCCGCGCGACAGCTCCTGCCAGACCCGTTCGGGGACCAGGGCATCGACCTCCCCCGCCTCGACCATGCCGCGCATGAGGGCATTGGTGCTGTCATGGACGCTAAAGTCCGGGAAGCGCGCGGCGAAGCGCGCCACGCGCAGGATGCGTACCGGGTCTTCGGCGAAAGCGCCGGACACGTGACGGAAGATGCGGTCCTTCAGGTCCGCCTGGCCCCCGTAGGGATCGACGATGCTGCCGTCGTCGGCGCGCGCCATCGCATTGATGGTGAGGTCGCGCCGCACCAGGTCGTCTTCCAGCGTGACGTCCGGCGAAGTGTGGAACACGAAGCCGTGGTAGCCCGGGGCGGTCTTGCGCTCGGTGCGCGCCAGCGCGTATTCCTCGTGCGTGTCGGGATGCAGGAAAACCGGGAAATCCTTGCCGACCGGGCGGAATCCCTGCGCGAGCATGTCTACGGGGGTGGCGCCGACCACCACGTGGTCGCGGTCGCTGACGGGGCGCCCCAGCAGTTCGTCGCGCACCGCGCCGCCGACGACGAATGAGCGCACTGGGCTGCGCATGCTCATTCCTGCGGCAGGTCCAGGTCGTGCTGCGGCGTCGGATCGATCTCGCGCATCGCTTCGTCGACCCAGCGCGCCACCGCCGGGTGAGCCAGTACGCGCTCGCAATAGGCCTGCAGCGCCGGCGCCAGCGCCACGCCATAGGTCTTGAAGCGGCATACCACCGGGGCGTAGAAGGCGTCGGCGATGGAGAAGTCGCCGAACAGGAAGCCGTGGTGGCCGAAGCGCGACAGGCAGTCTTCCCAGATCTCGCAGACGCGGCCGATGTCGGCCTGGGCGCCCGGGGTGCGGCCGCGTCCCGGCAGGCGCGCCTGGATGTTCATCGACATCGCGCTGCGCAGTTCGGAAAAGCCGGAGTGCATCTCGGCGACGATCGAACGCGCCAGCGCGCGCGCGGCGACGTCCCGCGGCCACATGTGCTTGTCCGGAAACTGCTCGGCCAGGTATTCGACGATGGCCAGGCTGTCCCAGATCGTCATCTCGCCGGCCAGCAGCACCGGCACCCGGCCCGCATGCGAATAGCGTGCGATGTTGGCGGCGGTGTCGGGCTTGTCCAGCAGGACACGGATCTCGGTGAAGGGAATCCCGAAGGCCACCGCGGCCACCCAGGGCCGCATCGACCACGACGACACGTTCTTGTTACCGATGACGAGGGTCAGGCCCGGCTGGCGGGCTTGCTCGAGGGTGGAAGACAGGGTCGGGTCGAGTTCGATGGTCTGCATGGTGTCCTGTGGTGAGTCGGTATGAGAAATCAGCGGCCTGCGTGCTCGCGGTAGCGATCCAGGCCGCTTTCCGGCGCCAGGTAGTGCGGCGCGGCGGCTTCGAGCGACGTCAGCTTGATTCCGAGCGCCTCCGCTGTCAAGGCTTGCGTTAGCGGATCGACCACATTATCCACCTTCATGGAATCCAGGTTGTCACGGCTGATCATGGGCTCGCCCGGCAGCAGCTCGAACAGCCTGGCTTCCAGGCGCGCGGCCCAGTCGGGCAGCTCCAGCACGCGGCGTTCATGGCCGGCATAGCGCCCGGCCAGCTGCACCAGTTCGGCCAGGGTGTACACCTGGGGGCCGCCCAGCTCGATGACGGCGCCGCGCGTGCGCGGTTCGTGCAGCGCCAGCGCGAAGGCGGCGGCCACGTCTTCCACGTACACCGGCTGCAGGCGCGCCTGCGCGCAGGCCAGGGGCAGCACCGGCAGGTGGCGCTGCAGCTTGGCGAACACGGTGAGGAAGTGGTCGCCCGGCCCGAACACGATCGAGGGGCGGAAGATGGCGGCGGCCACACCCGGCTCGCTGCGCGCGGCAAGCTCGCCGTCGGCCTTGGAGCGCTGGTACATCGAGGCCCCATGCTGGCTGGCGCCGAGGGCGCTCATGTGCAGGTAGCGCGGCACCCCAAGCTCGGCGCAGGTCCGGACGATGCGGCGCGGCAGCTCCACGTGCAGCTGCCGGAACACCGGACCGTAGGGATCGCCGTGGCCGCCATGCGGCACGCCGACCAGGTTGATGACGGCGTCGCGCCCCGCCAGAAGGCGGCGCAGCGTGGCGTCGTCGTGGATGTCGGCCACCTCCAGGTCGAGGTAGGGCAAGGTGGTGAGCTGCTTGGCGGTTTCGTAGTGGCGCGCGGGGACCAGCGTGCCGACGCCGTCCGCCGCCAGGCGCGCCAGCAGGTGGCCGCCGATGAAACCCGTCCCGCCGATGACCACCACGTTCAGGTCGTGCATGGCCGCCTCCTTTGTGGGCCCCAGGGCCCGCGTGCGTCAGGGGAGGATGGACGCCCGCTCGCGCGGCTGCACGGGACGCAGGCGCGTCCGGATCGACTGCGGCTTGTTCTCGAACATGGCGGCGTAGTTGGTGGCGTTGGCCATCACGTTGCGCACGTAGCCGCGGGTTTCGGAGAACGGGATCGATTCGACGAACACGGCGCCTTCCATCGGTTGGTCGAGCCGGCCGCGCCACGTGCGCGCACGCGAGGGACCGGCATTGTAGGCGGCCGTGGCGAGGATTTCGTCGCCGTTAAAATTCTCCAGCACCATGTTCATGTAATTGGCGCCGAGCGTGATATTGGTCCGCAAGTCGTTGAGCATGCTGTGCACGAAGTTGTCCATCCCGATCTTGCCCGCCACCCACTTGCCGGTGGCCGGCATCACCTGCATCAGGCCGGAGGCGCCGACGCCGGAACGCGCGTCGAGAATGAAGCGCGATTCCTGGCGGATCAGGCCGTAGACCCAGGCTTTATCCAGGCCCAGGCCCTGCGCGGTCGGGTGCAGGACGTCCAGGTGCGGCGCCGGGAAACGCTGTGCATAGTCGATCTCGGTACGCGTACGCAGCGAGGTTTCGACGGTACGGTCGAGCAGGTCGTTGCGGCGAGCGATTTCGCCGGCAGCCAGCAACTGACGGTCAGACATGCCGCGCAGCGCCCAGTTCCATTCGCGGTTGCCGTCCGCGCGCAGGCGCAGGGCGTAGAACTTGAGGGCGCGCTGCAGGCTGGGGTTGGCGTTGACCGAAGCCAGTTCTTCGTTGCTGATCGGTGCGGCCGGCGGCGGGGCCACCACCTGGCGGCCGAGGTCGTCCAGCGCGAGCTGGCCATAGAAATGCTGCTGGCTGGCGATGCGCTCGAAGCCGGCATTCGCTTCCGCGACGCGGCCCTCGTGCTTGTCGGCGCGCGCCAGCCAGTAGACCCAGGCGCTGTCGGCGCGCAAATTTGGCGGCATCGCCGCGATGGTGGCGCGCACGGTTTTCCAGTCGCCGCGGCGCAGGGCGATGCGGGTCTTCCACTGCAACTGCTCATTGGTGAGCTGGACGCCGTTGGTGCGCTGCCAGTAGGTGGCGGCGTCCGGCGACAGGGCGATCGAGGCGGCATGCGCGATGCTGGCCCAGCCGGTCGCGCGTTCCTGCGCGCTTAGTTGGGGGCTGTTCTTTTCCAGTGCGACCGTGGCCAGCTTGAGGCTGGTGCGTGCCATGCGGCCGACCGCGACCAGGTAGACGGCGCGCTCGGCGCGGGTCTTGCCGATGCCGCGCGCCATCGCCACCGCCGGGGTGTCCACCGCCTGGGCGGCGCGGGTGTCGGACGCGCCGAGCAATGCGGCGGCACGGCGGGCCGGGCCGGTGGCATTGGCCTCTCCTGCCAGGCGCAGCTGCCATAGCAGGTCGTCCTCGCCGAACTGGCGGCTTTGCGCCAGCTGCGCGATCAAGGCATTGCAGGCCTCGCCATAACTGGACGGACTGATCAGCACGCCACGCGCTTCCTGCGCCACCGCTTCGCCGCGGCTGGCGCGCGCCAGCAGGGCATAGCAGCGCAGTTGCAGGTTGCTGCCGGCCAGTTGGCCGAGTTCGCGCTCGAAGCTGGTCCAATCGCGCCGGCGGCCCAGCTCGAGCAGCCAGTCGCTGCGCATCAGCTCGGCGGCTGCCGTGCCCTCGTGGCGGCGCAGCACTTCGCGGATTTCCTCGGCCGTGGCGTCGGCGCCGGCGCCGCTCATCCTGGGTTTCAGACGATAATAGTCGACGTAGGACGCCAGCGGGTAGTTGGACGGCAGGCGCGACGCGAGCGCATTGGTGCGCGCGGCGTCATTCTGGCGCGCGGCTTCGCGCAGCAACAGGAACGTGTCGTCGTCGGCGCGCGTGTCCGGTGCCGGCGGGGCGCCGGGTGCGCCCGGCACGGTCGGCGCGCCGGCCGGCACCGGCGGCACGGCCTGGGGCGCGGATTCTGCGTGGACGGTACCGGAAGACAGCGTCCACAATGTCAACACAACAGCAAGGGCGACCGGCAGCGAGCCGGTTGTCAATCTCGATTGAAACATCCACAACTCTCAATATACGCTGCATTCAAACCATGACCGGCGAATCAAGAATACCATGTGCCCCCGGGCTACTACCAGAAGCAGGCGCAAGCGCTATGCTCGATAAGCCACAGTTGCGCCGGACGCTCAAGGAACGGCGCCGCGCCATCGACCACGCTACCAAGCTCGCCTGGGACGACCGCATCGGGGCGCGCGTGCTGGCCTGGTGGCAAGCCCATCCCGGAACAACGCTGGGTGTGTACTGGCCGCTGGCGGGCGAACCCGACCTGCGTCCAGCCTACGCGGAATTGGCGGAGGCAGGCGTACGGCTGGCCTTGCCGGTCGTGCTGGCCCGCGATACCGCGCTCGGCTTTGCCGAATGGGTGCCGGGCGAGCCGACCGTGGCCGACAGCCTGGGCGTGGCGGTGCCGGCGCAATTGCGGCTGGTGGACCGGCCGGATGCGCTCTTGGTGCCCTGCCTCGGATTCGATGCGCGCGGCTACCGGCTGGGGTATGGAGGCGGGTTTTACGACAGGACGCTGGCGCTTGAACCGCGTCCGCGGACGCTGGGCATCGCATATGCGTGTCAGCTGGCGCAATTCGAGATCGGGGAGTATGACATTCCGCTCGATCAGATCGTCACGGAATTGTAGGGTGGACGGCTTCACCCAGGCAGGCGATCAGCCTGAATGTATGCGCCCTCCGCGCGTTCAACCACAATTCGAATAGCCGAGCAGGTATTCATCGTGTATTTGAACGCGCGGACGGCAGTGATTCAGGCCAGTGGCCTGAATCACAAACCGTCCACCCTACGGCTTATTTCACGAGCCTTTGCCAGATCGCCGTGGTCGGCACGGCCTGGTTCATGCTGTAGAAGTGCAGCCCTGGCGCGCCGCCCGCCAGCAAGCGTTCGCACAGGCTGGTGACCACGTCCAGGCCAAAGGCCTTGATCGAGGCGGTATCGTCACCGAAGCTGGCCAGCTTGTTGCGCACCCAGCGCGGGATCTCGGCGCCGCACATGTCCGAGAAGCGCATCAACTGCGTGTAGTTGGTGATCGGCATGATGCCCGGCACCACCGGCACGTCCACGCCCAGCTTGCGGGCGTTGTCGATGAAATCGAAGTAGGCGTCCGCGTTGTAGAAATACTGGGTGATCGCGGAATTCGCGCCGGCCTGGACCTTGCGCGCGAAGGCCTGCAGGTCGTCCTGGGGCGAACGGGCCTGCGGATGCATTTCCGGATAGGCCGCCACTTCGATGTGGAACCAGTCGCCGGTTTCCTTGCGGATGAACTCGACCAGCTCGTTGGCGTAGCGGAACTCGCCGCCGCCGCCGTAGCCGCTCGGCAGGTCGCCGCGCAGCGCCACCACGCGGCGGATGCCGTTGTCCTGGAACTGCTGCAGGATGGCGCGCAGCGATTCGCGGGTGCCGCCGACGCAGGACAGGTGGGGCGCCGCTTCATGGCCCGCCGATTTAATCTCGAGCACGGTCTGCAAGGTGCCCTGCTGGGTGGTGCCGCCCGCACCGAAGGTGACCGAGAAATACTTGGGCTGCAGCTCGGCCAGCTTCTGGCGCACGGTGCGCAGCTTCTCTGCGCCTTCCCCGGTCTTCGGCGGGAAGAACTCGATACTGAAATTAGGAGTTTCCATCTTTGTCTTTGAGGAGCAAGGTAGAAAGCGCCCACGAAATGATGCTGTACAGGATGGCTGCCAGGAAGGCGGACCAGAAACCGGCCACTTCGAACCCTTCGATCCACTGGGACACCAGCCAGAACAGGAAGGCGTTGATGACGAGGATGAACAGGCCCAGCGACACCACCGTCACCGGCAGGGTGAGGAGCACGAGGATGGGACGGATCAGGGTATTGACCAGCCCCAGCACGAGCGCAGCGATCAGCGCGGTCGTGAAATTGGTGACGGCGACGGAAGACATCAGGAACGGCAGGGCCATCAGGGCCAAGGCATTGATCAGCCAGGTAATGAGCAAGCGCATCGTATCGACTTTCGTGGTACGCGGGCGCTTTTACCGCTTGCGTGGTGAAAACGCCCGGCTGTTGAAAAAACGGGCGCTGGTTCCTAGAAAACGCAGCGCCCGCATAGACTAGCTATCGATTAGTAACGATAGTGGTCCGGCTTGTACGGACCTTCCTTCTGCACCGAGATGTAGGCGGCCTGCTCGTCGGTCAGCGTGGTCAGCTGGGCGTTGAGCTTCTTGAGCTGCAGGCGGGCGACCTTTTCGTCCAGGTGCTTCGGCAGGGTGTAGACGCCGACCGGGTACTTGTCGGTGTTGGCGAACAGTTCGATCTGGGCGATGGTCTGGTTCGCGAACGAGGAGCTCATCACGTAGGACGGGTGACCGGTGCCGCAGCCCAGGTTCACCAGGCGGCCTTCGGCCAGCAGGATGATGCGCTTGCCATCCGGGAAGATCACGTGGTCGACCTGCGGCTTGATGTTTTCCCACTCGTACTTCTTGAGCGCGGCGACTTCGATCTCGTTGTCGAAGTGGCCGATGTTGCAGACGATGGCCTGGTCCTTCATCTTGAGCATGTGCTGCTCGGTGATGACGTGGTAGTTGCCGGTGCAGGTCACGAAAATGTCGCCGTGTTCGGCGGCATAGTCCATGGTCACGACGCGGTAGCCTTCCATCGCGGCCTGCAGGGCGCAGATCGGGTCGATCTCGGTGACCCACACTTGCGCCGACAGCGCGCGCATGGCCTGGGCCGAACCTTTACCCACGTCGCCGTAGCCGGCGATGACGGCGATCTTGCCGGCGACCATGACGTCGGTCGCGCGCTTGATGCCGTCCACCAGCGATTCGCGGCAGCCGTACAGGTTGTCGAACTTCGACTTGGTGACCGAGTCGTTGACGTTGATCGCCGGGAAGGCCAGCTTGCCTTCCTGGTGCATCAGGTACACGCGGTGCACGCCGGTGGTGGTTTCTTCGGTCACGCCCAGGATGCACGGCAGGCGCTTCGAGTACCACGAAGGATCACGCGCCAGGCGGCCCTTGATCGAATTGAACAGGCAGATTTCTTCTTCCGAGCCCGGCTTGTCCAGCACCGAGATGTCCTTTTCCGCGCGCACGCCCAGGTGCAGCAGCAGGGTGGCGTCGCCGCCGTCGTCCAGGATCATGTTGGCGTGGTTGTCACCCGGCCATTCGAAGATGCGGTGAGTGTATTCCCAGTACTCGTCCAGGGTTTCGCCCTTGACGGCGAACACCGGGGTGCCGACCGAGGCGATGGCGGCGGCGGCGTGGTCCTGGGTCGAGTAGATGTTGCACGATGCCCAGCGCACTTGCGCGCCGAGGGCTTCCAGGGTGCGGATCAGGACCGCGGTCTGGATGGTCATGTGCAGCGAACCGGCGATGCGCGCGCCCTTGAGCGGCTGGGCGCTCGCGTATTCCTCGCGGATCGCCATCAGGCCCGGCATTTCGGTTTCTGCAATGCGGATTTCCTTCTCGCCCCAGGATGCCAGGGAGATGTCTGCGACGTGGAAATCGTTGATGTCTTTGAGTACGGCGCTCATCACGCCCTCCTTTCAATGGTTGAAAAAAGTAACGTGAGCGCGGTTGCTGATATCCGAGCCTGGCGAAGATGGGAATCTTCGTCGCAACGCTCCTCGGAATTCATAAGTTTAACACGAGTGACGAGCTGGTGGCGTCAGGGGTGTTGTTTGGAGGTACTTCAGTTGGCGGTGCAGGGAGACTGAGTCACTGCGCTGGGAATTGGGTTCCCGCCTGCGCGGGGACGACGTTGGTTAGCGTGCGAAAGGTCCGTTGCCGTAACTTCGGACACGTTTTCTAGCCCGTCGTTCCCGCGAAGGCGGGAACCCAAGTTGACATGCGTACCTCAACGGCACGCACTCCCTACTTATTACGACAGCCCCGCCTCAGCGCGCAGCAGCGCCGCCTTGTCGGTGCGCTCCCAGCTGAACTCCGGCTCTTCGCGGCCGAAGTGGCCGTAGGCGGCGGTCTTGGCGTAGATCGGGCGCAGCAGGTCGAGCATCTGGACGATGCCTTTCGGGCGCAGGTCGAAGTGTTCCATCACCAGCTGGGCGATCTTTTCATCCGAGATGACGCCGGTGCCTTCGGTGTACACGGTGATGTTGATCGGACGGGCCACGCCGATCGCGTAGCTGACCTGCACCTGGCACTGGCGCGCCAGGCCGGCGGCCACGATGTTCTTGGCGACGTAGCGTGCGGCGTAGGCGGCCGAGCGGTCGACCTTGGACGGATCCTTGCCCGAGAACGCGCCGCCGCCGTGCGGGGCCGCGCCGCCGTAGGTGTCGACGATGATCTTGCGGCCGGTCAGGCCGCAGTCGCCCTGCGGGCCGCCGATGACGAAGCGGCCGGTCGGGTTGACCAGGTACTTGGTGCCGCCAAGCCATTCACGCGGAAGGATCGGCTTGATGATCTCTTCGATGACCGCTTCTTCGATCTGGGAGTGGGTCACGTCCGGGTGGTGCTGGGTCGACAGCACCACGGTGTCGACGGCGACGGGGCGGCCGTCGACGTAGCGCAGGGTGACCTGCGACTTGGCGTCCGGGCGCAGCCATGGCAGGCGGCCGTCCTTGCGCAGTTGCGACTGGCGCTCGACCAGGCGGTGCGAATAATAGATTGCGGCCGGCATCAGTTCCGGGGTCTCGTCGCAGGCATAGCCGAACATCAGGCCCTGGTCGCCCGCGCCCTGGTCCAGATCCAGGCCGGCGCCTTCGTCCACGCCCTGGGCGATGTCGGGCGACTGCTTGTCGTAGCAGACCATCACGGCGCAGCCCTTGTAGTCGATGCCGAAATCGGTGTTGTCGTAGCCGATGCGCTTGATGGTGTTGCGCGCCACCTGGATGTAGTCGACGTTGGCGTGGGTGGTGATTTCACCCGCCAGCACCACCAGGCCGGTGTTGCACAGGGTTTCGGCGGCGACGCGGGCGCGCGGATCCTGTTCCAGGATGGCGTCGAGGATGCTGTCGGAAATCTGGTCGGCGACCTTGTCGGGGTGGCCTTCGGAAACGGATTCGGACGTGAAGAGGTAGTCGTTGGACATAGGGGGCTCCGGTTACTGCTGTGTTAAGTACTTGCCGCAGCAACGGGTGCCTGCGACGCTTTAGCGACATTTATATTCCGCTTCGCAAGTTGTCTATTAACTCGGCGGATACTGCATAAAGTGGTATTTTACGCTTCCTTCTAGAATTTTGCTCTACCGAGCCCCGCTCTTTCAACCCTGATCAATCGCATGTTAGTTTCTTTATTTCGTGCACTATCGGTATTTCCATTGCCGTTTCTGCATGCCCTCGGCGCGGCCCTTGGCTGGCTCGTCTATTTAGCTTCCGGTTCCTACCGCCGGCGCCTGCGCGCCAACCTGGTCCAGGCCGGCTATGAACGCCACCTGAACGCCGCCGTCGCCGAAGCCGGCAAGGCCATCATCGAACTGGCCTTCGTCTGGTGCGCCGACCCGAAGCGGGTCGCCCGCCATGCCAGCGTGGAGAACTGGGAGCTGGTGCAGCAGCGCCTCGATGCCGGCAAGGGCATCGTGTTCCTGACGCCACACCTGGGCTGCTTCGAGATGACGGCCCAGCAGATCGCGCTGCAGACTGCGCTCACCGTCATGTACCGCCCGCCGAAGAAGAGCGCGCTCAAGCCCCTGGTCGAAGGCGCGCGCGCCCGCCACAACCTCAAGCTGGCGCCGGCGACCCTGTCCGGCGTACGCATCCTGGCCAAGACCTTGAAATCCGGCGAGCCGATCGGCCTGCTGCCCGACCAGGTGCCGCAGGAAGGCGAAGGCGTGTGGGCGCCGTGGTTCGGCCGCACCGCCTACACCATGACCCTGCCCGCCAAGCTGGCGCAATTGGGCCGAGCCGACATCCTGCTGGTGTATGCCGAGCGCCTGCCGCGCGGCCGCGGCTACGTGGTGCGCTTCGTGCCCTTCGAGGGCAGCCTGGAAGGCAGCGCCGCCGACCAGGCAGCGGCCATCAACCGCGCCATGGAGCAGCTCATCAAGCGCTGCCCGGCGCAGTACTTCTGGAGCTACAACCGCTACAAGCAGCCCGAGGGCGTGGCCGGTCCGGAAAGCGAGGCGACGGCATGAGGCTCCTGCTCGGACTCCTGTGGCTGCTGCACTTCCTGCCGCTGCCCATCCTGGGCCGCCTGGGCGAAGCGGTCGGCAGCCTGATGTTCCGCATCATGGGCAAGCGCCGCCGCATCACCCTCACCAACCTGCGCCTGTGCATGCCCGAGAAATCGGAAAGCGAACGCCACGCGATCGCCAGGCAGCATTTCCGCGCCTATGCGCGCAGCATTTTTGAACGCTCGATCCTGTGGTGGGCGCCGGAAGCGCGCGTGCGCAGCTACATCCAGGTCGAGCCAGGCGTGCCGAAGGCCGAGATGGAAGCCGGCCCGACCATCCTGTTGTGCCCGCACTTCGTCTGCCTGGACGTGGCCGGCGTGGCCGCGCGCGTGATCCCGGTATGCAGCATGTACGTGCCGCAGAAGAACGAAGCCTTCGACAAATTGCTGCGCCACGGCCGCGAACGCTATGGCCCGGTGCGCCTGGTGACGCGCAAGGAAGGCATCAAGCCGATCCTGCGCGCGCTGCGCGACGGCCTGCCCTACTTCATGCTGCCGGACATGGACTTTGGAGAGAAGGATGCCGAGTTCGTGCCTTTCTTCGGCATCCCGGCCGCCACCCTCACCGCCCTGGGCCGCATCGCGGCCACCACCGGCGCCAAGGTGATCCCGGTAGTCGCCACCTACCTGCCGAACTACCAGGGCTGGCGTGTGCGTTTCTACCCGGCGTGGGAGAATTACCCGGGCGACGACATGGTCGAGGCGACCCGGCGCATGAACGCCTTCATCGAGGAGCGCGTGCGCGAGGCGCCGGCCGAATACTTCTGGACCCATAAACGCTTCAAGACGCGGCCGCCGGGCGAGCCCTCGTTCTACGATTAACAAAGCGTTTAACAAAACCTCAAGGGCAAGACGCATCGTCGAAGAAAGTGCGCTAGCACGGCGAGACGATGCAACGCCGCCATCGAGGGAATTGTTAGACGCTTAAGCTGCGCTAATCCTTTTGGGATCTAATTAAGCTGGACTGAAACATGAAACTGAAATTCACCAAGATGCACGGCGCGGGCAACGACTTCATCGTCGTCGACGCCATCCACCAGGACGTCAAGCTGAGCACCGAACAATGGCGCCGGCTGGCCGACCGCCGCTTCGGCATCGGGGCCGACCAGATCCTGGTGGTGGAGCGCCCGGTGAGCGAAGGCGTCGATTTCCGCTACCGCATCTTCAACAGCGACGGCGGCGAGGTCGAACAATGCGGCAACGGCGCGCGCGCCTTCGCCCGTTTCGTCAGCGATAAAGGCCTGTCCGGCGAGCGCAGCATTCGCGTCGAGACCATGAAAGGCATCATCGCGCCGCGCCTGGAGAATGATGGCAGCGTGACGGTGGACATGGGAGCCCCGCAACTGGATCCGGCCGAAGTGCCTTTTGATTCCGCCGGCATCGAAGGCCGGACCGAGGGCGAGGACACCACCTGGCCGCTGACGGTGGAAGGCCGGACCGTGTTCGTGTCGGTCGTCTCGATGGGCAATCCGCACGCGGTGCAGGTGGTCGAGGACGTCGATACCGCCCCGGTGGAGAGCATGGGCCCGGCGATCGAAACCCATGCGCGCTTCCCGAAAAAGGTCAATGCCGGCTTCATGCAGGTGGTGGACCGCCACCACGTCAAGCTGCGCGTGTTCGAACGCGGCGCCGGCGAAACCCTGGCCTGCGGCACCGGCGCCTGCGCGGCCGTGGTGGCCGGCATCCGGCGCGGCCTGCTCGACTCGCCGGTGCGCGTGTCGGCGCGTGGTGGCGAGCTCAGCATTGCATGGGCAGGCCTGGGCCAGCCGGTGTATCTGAGCGGCCCCGCGGTCACGGTATTCGAAGGTGAGGTCGAGCTGTAAGCGCCAGTCAGCGTGAGAACTGTGATTTTTCGATCCTGGTTGGAAAAGCCCGCCCGGCCATTCACCCGGATGCGGTCAAGCTCTATCTCGAGCCGCCGAAGGCCTATGAACGCATCGCACTGCTGGAAGCGTCAAGCAAGGCTTCATGGCGGTGACAGATCAGGGCAAAGCCGACAAGATGATCGCACGTCTCAAGGAAAAAGCCGCCAAGCTCGGCGCCAATGGCATTCTTTTGACGGCGACGGGCAACAAGCAGGAATCTGGAGCGGTCTTCGTTCCGATGGCGACCGGAGACGGCATGCCGCTGCCCGCCAACTCCGAACACAAGAGCGGGGACGGCCTGGCGATCTTCGTCTCCCAGGAATAAGCTGCCCGATCAGGAACTGTTTCGAGTATGAGAGCCCGCCCTGCGCGGGCTTCTTTATTGCCTGAACGCCGGGTCCTAGGCCGCCAGGCCGATCTCCGCTTCCCCTTGATCACCATCCCTGGACAATGCACCGACCAGGGTCCGCAAGCGGTACAGCCGCTGCCGGTAATTCCCTTCCGGCCCCGACGGGCCGCAATCGATCCCTTCGAACAGGCGCGCGACGCGATCGAGCGCATGGCGTTCCTGCGCTGTCTCGACCAGCACCAGGCGGCGCTTGCTGCGCCCGTAGCTGGCGCGGATGTCGATCACCAGGCAGTGGCCATGGTCGGCGGCGGATACGTCCAGCAGCAATGCTTCCGCCCGCGACAGGCTGAACAGCGCCGCGAGCTCCAGCCGCGCGTGCAGCAGCGGGTGCGCTTGCAGCGCTTCTTCGTGCCCGGCCAGCAGCTTGCCGGTCTCGACATACGGAGGCGTGTCCAGGCGCGGGGCGATCTTGCGCAACAGCGCCAGCGCCTCGGCGCAGCCCTGGGCGGCTGCTTTCTGCAGCCAGTACGCGGCGCGGACGTCGTTGTTTTCGTTCTCGCGGCGTGCCCGCCAGGCGTTGTGCCCGCATTCGAGCTGGGCGTCGCGGCAGCCCATCTCGGCGGCGCGCTCGAGGTAGCGCTGGGCATCGGCGACATTGCGCTGCGAGAACTCGGGCTTGATGTAGATGCGCGACAGGGCATACCAGGCCGCAGCCAGGCCCTGCTCGCCCGCCAGGCTCAGCCAGCGGATCGCCTTCTTGAAATTGGCGGCGCCTCCGCCGCCGGCGATGCGGCGTCCGTCCACACCCATGCGCGCGCAGCGCAAGCCCATCGCCAGCTGTGCGTGGCGATCGTGTTCGGCCGCGGCGAGCTCCCAGAAGCACAGCGGTTCGCCCGGCGCCGGCGTGAGCTCATGCCGGGCCGGCCGGCGTTCGCCCTGCCCGTCTTGCTGGAAGGCGCTATCGTCGAGCAGGCGGGCCACGCGCGACAGCAAGGCGATGTCGGCCGGCGCCAGCCGCTGCACGCTGCCCTGGTTGGCGGCGGTGCGCACGAGCGTGCGTGCCAGCGGCAGCGCGCGCGCCAGGTAGTCATCCCAGTGCCCGGCCTCCCAGGCCTGTTCGAGCAGGGCGGACTGGGCCGGGGCGACGCCGCTGTCGGCCGCGCGCCGCAGCCAGGCCTGGGCCGCCACCGGCGCGGTTGCGGCAGCGGCCGCGCCGCCGG
>NZ_JBKBOV010000044.1:0-45293 GCF_046293535.1 Massilia sp.
TGCTGCAGCGCGCGACGACCGAGGCCGCGCCGCTCGAGGCCGCGCCGCTGATGCCCTGGCCGCCCGCGCCGGCCGATGCGCCGTTGGCGCTACCGGCTGCGCCGCCGGCTGCACCGGCAGCACCGTTTGCCTCACCGCCGGTGGCCACGCCACCGGCTGCGCCGCTGCCGGCTGCGCCGCTGGCGTCGCCGCTGTTGTTGGCGACGTTGCCGATGTTGTTGATACGGTTGCCGCTGACGTCACCAGTCAGGTTGCTGATCGAATTGGCGCTCGAGGTGTTGTAGGAGTTGCTCATGCTCGAGGTCGCGTTGCCGCCGTTGTTGGCGGCGGCGGCGCCGGCAGCCGAAGCGGAAGCGTTGCCGGTGCTGCGGTTCTGGCCCGAGGCGTCGCGCGAGTTGTTGGTGTTGGTGGTGTTCGTGTTGGTGCTGTTGTTCGAACGGTCGCTGTTGTCCGACGCGTCGGTGCTGGTCGTGGTCGTGTTCGTGCGGGTGCTGTTGTCCGAGTTGTCGCTGTTGTTCGAGCGGTCGCTGTTGTCCGACCGGTCGGTGGTGCTGGTGTTCGTGGTCGTGTTCGTGCGGGTGCTGTTGTCCGAGTTGTCGCTGTTATTCGAACGGTCGCTGTTGTCGGTATTGGTCGAGGTGTTGGTCGTGGTGTTGGTACGGGTGCTGTTGTTGGTGTTGTCGGTCGTGTTCGTGCTGTTGTTCGAACGGTCGATGCTGGTGGTTTGGGTGTTATCGCCGCGGACGCGGTCGACGGTGGTGTTGCCGTCTTGTGCGTGGGCCAGACCAAATGCCGAAGCGATCGCGATCGCCAGAATAGTGCGCTTCATCTGTTACTCCCCTATGTGTGTCACTGAAAAGTTGAAATGCCCGGCGTTCCATGCCACCGGTCCATCTTCCTATTAGCAGTTAGCGTGCCAGCTTGCTAAACGCTCGCAAGTCTTTGATTAATCTGATGATTTTTATGCTGAGCAAGCTTGTAGGACTGAATTGATGAGGCAGTTCAATAACTTTGAAAAAAGCTGTCTCAAAGCTGTGACAGTTGTCACGCGATTGTCACCAGACTGTATCAGCCTGTAACAGCGCGCAGAGGCGTGCGGAAGCAAGCGCGGAGGCTGCGCTTTCTTCTAATACGTAGGAAAACGAGAAGGGGAAGAGCGCCTGGACAGGCGTGATCAGGGCGCGATCGAGTGCTTGGCCATCAGGCGGTACAGCGTCATGCGCGAGACACCGAGCTCGCGCGCCGCCTGGCTGATGTTGTTGCCGCACTTGGCCAGGCTGTTCCAGATGGCGGTGCGTTCCGCGCTGCCGCGCGAATGGTCGAGGTCGTTACGCAGGATGATGGCGTCGTCCTGCGGCGCCAGTTCGAGGTCTTCCGGCATGATGAGGCGGTGCTCGGCCAGCACCATGGCGCGCCGCATGCGGTTGATCAGCTCGCGAATATTGCCCGGCCAATCGTGCTGGGCCATGGCGCGCAGGGCTTGCTTGCTGACACCCTTGAGCTGTGGGCTCTTCTCATCGGCAAATTTGTTAAAAATGATCTCGGTGAGCAGGGGCAGGTCTTCCTTGCGCTCGCGCAGCGGCGGTACCCGGATCGGGAACACGCTGAGGCGGTAGTACAGGTCTTCGCGGAAGCGCCCCGCGGCCACCGCCTTGGGCAGGTCGACGTGGGTGGCGGTGATCACGCGCGCATCGACCGCTACCGTGCGGGTGCCGCCGACCCGGTAGATGCTGCGTTCCTGCAGGAAGCGCAGCAGGCTGGCCTGCAGGTCGAGCGGCAGGTCGCCGATCTCGTCCAGGAAGATGCTGCCGCCGGATGCCGCCTCGATCAGGCCCGGCTTGTCCTTGGCCGCGCCGGTGAAGGCGCCACGCTCGTAGCCGAACAGCTCGGAGTGGATCAGCGAGGGCGGAATCGCGGCGCAGTTGATGGCGATGAACGGGCCGCCGGCGCGCGGCGACTGCGCGTGGATTTCCTGCGCCGCCAGTTCCTTGCCGCTGCCGCTTTCGCCCGAGATCAGCACCGGCGCATCGACGGCGGCGATCTTGTCGATGTGGGCGCGCAGGCGCCGGATGGCGACCGAGTTGCCGTCGATGCGGCGGGCGCTGGAAGCGCGCTTGTGCGGCGGCGTGGATTTGGCGAGCATGGCCATGCCGTGCGCGTGGCCGAGCGAATGGTGCAGGCGCACGGTGTCGACCGGCCGGGTATGGAAATCGCACAAGTGGGTGGCGATGGCCTGGCGCAGCTGCGGCCGGTGCAGCAGGTCGGGACCGAACACGCCGATCCAGCGGATGTGGTGGTGTTGCTGCAGGAAGCGTTCGGTGTCGTCGTGTTCGAGGCTACCGTCGCCGTCGAGCAGCAGTCCGACCGGGTAGTGCTGCTGTGCCAGTACCTTGCGCGCGGCCGCGATGCTGTCGACCGTGCACACATCCCAGCCCCGCAAGTCGCCGCAGACGGAACGCACGCCCGCATTCCCCTCGTTGGTGATGCATAAGAGTCGTTTGACCGACACATTAACCTCGTTCTTATTCGTTATTACTGGTAATGCAGGCGACGATGTCGGCCGGATGCCCGAAGCTAAGGTAAAAACATCGGACAGGAAATGCCGGATTCGTCCGACACCGCGTTGACTGTCATTTAACCAGAAGCGGCCACTTTTCGGCGCACGAATATTGTTGAGTTGGTAATCCGCATCGCAAAAATTCCTACAGGAATCAATGCTTTACAGTATTTACTTCAGGCTGTGCTGTCGGCGGCGGCGCTCGCCAGCAGGGCGACCAGGCGCTCGATCGCATAGGGTTTGGCGAGCACCTGCACCCCCGGAATCGCGGCTTGGCGTTCGGTGTAGCCGGTGGCCAGCACCACCGGCAAGCCGGGGGTGCGCCGGCGTACGATGGCGGCCAGGTCGATGCCGTTCACGCTGCCCGGCATGACAATGTCGGAGAACACCACGGCGGGGCGGGCGCCGCCCTCGAGCAGGGCCACGGCCTGGTCGCCGTCGTGCGCCACCAGCACCTCGAAACCGGCTTCCTCGAGCGCGTGCGTGACGGCCTCGCGCACCAGCGGGTCGTCTTCGACGAACAGCACGGCGCCGCGCCCGCGCGGCAGCGGCGCCTCCGTCGGCGCAGGGGCCGGCGGCTGCGCCGCCTGTTCGGCGCGCGGCAGCCAGATGTCCACCCGGGTTCCCCTGCCGGGTTCGCTGTCGAGCAGCAACAGGCCTTGCGACTGCAGTGCGAAGGCATAGGCCTGCGGGAGGCCGAGCCCGGTGCCCTGGCCCTGGCTCTTGGTGGTATAGAAGGGGTCGAGCGCGCGTGCCATCACCTCGGGCGTCATGCCGCTGCCGGTGTCGCTGACCGTCACGCGCACGTAGTCGCCCGGCGCCAGGGCGGCGAGGGCCGATTCGCCGGCGTGCCGGGCGAGGCGGATGTTGCGTGCCTCGATGCGCAGCACGCCGCCGCGCGGCATGGCGTCGCGCGCATTCACGGCCAGGTTCAGCAGCGCCAGGTCGAACTGCAAGGGCTCGACCTTCACCGGCCAGGCCGGCTCGTCGCAGTCGATCTGCAGGTCGATGTCCGGACGCAGGGCGCCGCTCATCAGCTGGCGCGCGCTGCGCAGTTGCTCGCATGCATCCACCGTTTCCTGGCGCGCTTCCTGGATCCTGCCGAACGAGCCGAGCTGGCCGGTGAGGGCGGCAGCGCGCTGCACGGTTTTCTTGCAGGTCTGGAGCAGGCCGCCCACCTTGTCGTCCGTGTTCTTGAGTTCGGCCAGCTGCAGCGCCGTGCTCAGCGTTTGCAGCAGGTTGTTGAATTCGTGGGCGATGCCGCCGGTCAGGCGGCCCAGGGCTTCCAGCTTCTGCGACTTGAGCAGGGCGCCCTGCGCGCGCTCGGTGGCCGCGACGGCTTCGGCCACGCGCCGCTCGAGTTCCTGCTGCGCCTGGTGGATCTGGCGCCCGGCGTCGAGCATGCGCCGCGCCACGTTGTCGATCTCGACGATGCCTTGCGGCCGGTAGCCCGGTTCCTTGCCCTGGCCGAGTTCGTCGGCGGCCAGCCCGAGGTGCTCGATCGGTCCGATTGCGCGCCGCGCCAGCCAGCGCGCCGCCAGCACGCCGGCCGCCAGCAGCGCCGCCATGAGTCCGGCCAGCATCGCCGCCGCCTGCAGCGGCACGCGCCGGATCTCGCTCACCGGGATGCTGACCAGCACCTTCCAGTCCGACATCGGCACCGTGCTGAAGAAGGCGCGCACCGGGATCCGGTCGAGCGTGCGGCTGTCGTACACCCCTTCGTGCGTCCGGGCCAGCAGTTCGCGGCTGTAGGCGCTTACCGGCTTGCCGATGAATTCCTGGGGCGTGCGCGAACGGGCCAGCACCACGCCCTTGCGGTCGACGATGGTGGCAATCCATTCGGCACGGAAATGCTGGCGCTCCATCAGCGTTTGCAGGCTGGTCACGCTGACGCCCAGCAGCAGGTGGTAGCGCACGGCGCCGTCCACCATCACCGGCACCTGCACGCTGTAGTCGTAGATCTTGCCGATCGGCGCCATGAAAATATCGGACACATAGGTCGCCGCGGGGCCGCCACGCTGCATCAGTTCGCCGACGTTGGACGAGCGCCGCGTCGGCAGCGCCGCGCCGAAAGGCTTGCGCGTGTTGATCAGCTGCTTCCCATCCAGGTCGGCCAGCACGATCACGGTGTCCCATGCCGGCGCCATGCCGCGCGCGTGCTCGTAGAATTCGCGCAGGTCGCCGCGGTGCAGGGAAGGAGCGACGGCCAGGGTGCGCAGGACCGCGGTGCGCGCCTGCAACTCGTTGTCGACCATCAGGGCAAAAGCGCGGGTAGCCTCGCTCACGCTCTGCACCTGCGATTTCTGCTCTTCCCGATAGACGTAGCTGACCGCCAGCGCGGCTGCGATGAAGGACGGCACCAGGATGGCCAGGACCAGGATCAGGAGACGGCTGCGGATACGCATGGGATGACTGGAAGCCGCAATGCAAGCAATTTGATGATTATACAAGAGCTACAATGTTGTCAGGAAAGCCACCGAGCCGTGCGCGGTCCGCCAGAGGGCGCCGGCGCAGTCAGCTTGTATAATGTTGGCAACCCTAAACCGCAGGCACATATGACCAATACCACCCACTTCGGCTACAAGACCGTTCCCGAGGACCAGAAGGTCCAGGAAGTCGCCAAGGTCTTCCATTCGGTCGCATCGAAATACGACGTCATGAACGACCTGATGTCGGCCGGCCTGCACCGGGCCTGGAAGATGTTCACGATCGCGCAGGCGGGCGTGCGTCCGGGCTTCAAGGTGCTCGACATCGCCGGCGGCACCGGCGACCTGGCCAAGGCTTTCGCCAGGCAGGCGGGCCGCACCGGCGAGGTCTGGCTCACCGACATCAACGAATCGATGCTGCGCGTGGGCCGGGATAGACTATTGAATAAGGGCCTGGTGACCCCAACTTTGCTGTGTGACGCAGAGAAGCTGCCCTTCCCGGACAATTATTTCGACCGGGTCAGCGTGGCCTTCGGCTTGCGCAACATGACGCACAAGGACCAGGCGCTGGCGGAAATGCGCCGCGTGCTCAAGCCGGGTGGCAAGTTGCTGGTGCTGGAATTCTCGAAAGTCATCGCGCCGCTGCAGAAGCCGTACGACCTGTATTCGTTCTCGGTGCTACCGTGGTTGGGCCAGAAGATCGCCGGCGATGCCGAGAGCTACCGTTACCTGGCAGAATCAATCCGCATGCATCCGGACCAGGAAACCCTGAAGTCCATGATGCTCGATGCGGGACTGGAGCGGGTCCAGTATCACAACCTGACGGGTGGTGTGGCCGCATTACACACCGGTATCAAACTGTAAGGATACAAAGATGAAAAAATTCGTGGCAACCATGGTTCTGGCGATCACCGCGGTCTCGATGATCGCGGAAGCGACCGCCCGCCCGATGGGCGGCAAGCGCTCGATCGGCCGCCAGTCGCAGCCCGTGAAGCAGATGCAGGCCCCGGCCCCGGCGCCCACCCCTGGCATGCAGCCGCAGCGCGCGCCTGCCGCGGCGCCTGCGGCCGCCGGCGCCGCCGGCGCCGCCGCTGCCGCCCAGGCCAAGCGCCCGAGCATGTGGAAGGGCATCCTCGGCGGCGCCCTGCTGGGCCTCGGCCTGGGCGCGCTGCTGTCGCATTTCGGCATCGGCGGCGCACTGGCGAGCGCGATCTCGGCGATCCTCATGATCGGCCTCTTGGCCCTGGCCGTGCTGTTCATCGTGCGCATGTTCCGCCGCAAGGATACCCCGGCCAACCCGGCCTTCGGCGGCGGCTACACCAATCCGGTGCCGGCCGGCGCTTCGCCGAACCCGGCTGCCGGTGCGGTCGCGACCCCGGAAATCGGTTCCGGCCTGCGCCAGCCCGCGGGTTTCCAGAGCCAGAGCCAGTTCGGCGGCGTCTCGCTGGGCAAGCCTGATGCGGCAGCGCCTGCGGCGCACCAGCAGTGGGGCGTGCCGGCCGACTTCGACCAGGACGCCTTCCTGCGCCACGCGAAAGCCTCCTTCATCCGCATGCAGGCCGCCTGGGACCGTGGCGACGTCAACGACCTGCGCGAGTTCACCTCGCCGGAAGTGTTCGCCGAGCTGAAGATGCAGATCCAGGAGCGCAATGGCGCCACCGATTTCACCGACGTGGTGACGATCGACGGCCAACTGCTGGGCATCGAGACCACCGCCACCGACTACCTGGCCAGCGTGCAGTTCAACGGCATGATCCGTACCGCCCCGAACGCGCCGGCCGAGCCCTTCGTGGAAGTGTGGAACATGGCCAAGCCATTGTCGGGCCAGAGCGGCTGGGTGCTGGCGGGAATCCAGCAGGTGGCATAATATTTTTCAGTTAATCTTCGTGCTGCCGGGTTTGCGCCCGGCAAACTGGTAAGATCGAAACCGCCCGCTCAACCCGGGCGGTTTTTTTATAACGTGTGCTGCCAATGATCCCGAGTTCTTCCATGCTGGCGACGCCTGCCGTTGCCACGATCAACCACCTGCTGGCCCAGGAAGCCTGGGCGCGCGAATCGCTCGTCCGGCACGCCGGCAAGGAAGCCTGCATCGACACGGGCCACCTCCAGCTGCGCCTGCGCGTGGCGCGCGATGGCATGCTCGAGCCGGGCAAGGCCGAGGGGCCGGCGAACGTGACCATCCGCGTCAAGCTGAGCGATCTACCGATGATCGCCCAGAACCGCGACCGCGCTTTTTCCTATGTGAAAATCGAAGGGGACGCCGAGTTTGCCAACACCATCTCTTCGCTGTCGAAAGGCCTGCGCTGGGATGCCGAATACGACCTGGAGCGCATCGTCGGTCCGCTCGGCGCGCGCGGCCTGGTGCAGGGCGCGCGCGGCGCGGCCTCCGGGGTGCTGGGCGCCGGCCGCCGTCTGGCCGAGAACGTGGCCGAATTCCTGGTGGAAGAGCGGCCGGTCCTGGTGCGCCCGACGGCCGTGAACGAATTCGCCGCCGACGTGGTGCGCCTGCGCGACGACGTCGAGCGCACCGCCAAGCGCATTGCAAAACTGGAGCAGCGCCTGGCGCAGGCGCAAGCCCCTGACGCGGGCCGCCCGCGTGTGATATTGAGTCCGGATAACCGATGATATTGAAATTCCTGCGCCTGCTGAAAATCCTCGCCGTCGCGACCAAGTACGGTCTCGACGAAATCGCGGTCACGAGCCTGCATGCTCCACGCACCGCGCGCTTCATGAGCACCGTGTTCTTCTGGCGCCGCATCACCTCGCCGCGCGCCATCCGCCTGCGCCAGGCGCTCGAAGAGCTGGGGCCGATCTTCATCAAGTTCGGCCAGGTGCTGTCGACCCGGCGCGACCTGATGCCGCAGGACATTGCCGACGAGCTGTCGCTGCTGCAGGACCGGGTGCCGCCTTTCGATAGCGACCTGGCGATCGCCCAGATTACCGAGGCGCTCGGCGCCCACCCCGACCAGCTGTTCGGCAGCTTCGACCGGGTGCCGGTGGCCTCGGCCTCGATTGCACAGGTGCACTTCGCGACCCTGAAGAACGGCACCGAGGTGGCGGTGAAGGTGCTGCGTCCCGGCATGCGCAAGACCATCGACGAAGACCTGGCGCTGATGGACATGGCCGCCAGCCTGATCGAGAAGGTGTGGGCCGAAAGCCGCCGCCTCAAGCCGCGCGAAGTCGTCGCCGAGTTCGACAAGTACCTGCACGACGAGCTCGACCTGATGCGCGAGGCCGCCAACGCCAGCCAGTTGCGCCGCAATTTCGCCGGCTCGAACTTGCTGATGGTGCCGGAAATGTACTGGGACTACTGCTCGAGCAGCGTGATCGTGATGGAGCGCATGCGCGGCATCCCGGTGTCGCAGATCGACCGCCTGGCGGCCGAAGGCGTGGACCTCAAGAAGCTGTCGAGCGATGGCGTGGAAATCTTCTTCACCCAGGTGTTCCGTGACGGCTTCTTCCATGCCGACATGCACCCTGGGAACATCCTGGTGTCGATCGAGAAGGAGACCTTCGGCCGCTACATCGCCCTCGACTTCGGCATCGTCGGCACCCTGAACGATTTCGACAAGGATTACCTGTCGCAGAACTTCCTGGCCTTCTTCCGGCGCGACTACAAGCGCGTGGCCGAGGCCCACATCGAATCGGGCTGGGCGCCGCGCGACACCCGGGTCGACGAGCTCGAATCGGCGGTGCGCGCCTGCTGCGAACCGATCTTCGACCGTCCGCTGAAAGACATTTCCTTCGGCCAGATCCTGCTGCGCCTGTTCCAGACCTCGCGCCGCTTCAACGTCGAGGTGCAGCCGCAACTGGTGCTGCTGCAGAAGACCCTGCTCAACATCGAAGGCCTGGGCCGCCAGCTCGACCCCGAGCTCGACCTGTGGAAGACCGCCAAGCCTTACCTGGAACGCTGGATGAGCGAGCAGGTCGGCTGGCAGGGCATGGTCGAGCGCCTGCGCGCCGAAGCGCCGCGCTACGCCCACATCTTCCCGCAACTGCCGCGCCTGCTGCACCAGACCCTGGAGCGCCACGCCCACTCGGGCATGGCGACGCAGCACGGGCACCCGGTCGGCAACGCCGACCTGATGGCGGCCCTGCTGGTCGAGCAGCGCCGTACCAACCGCCTGCTGGCTTTCCTGGGCGCCGTGGTGGTGCTGGTGGGTAGCCTGGCGGCCGGCTACGTCGTGCTGCATGGCGGCTGACCCGCCGAACTTCGCCAGCCGCGATCCGCTCAGCCCGGCGTTCTGGGACGAGCGCTTCGCCACATCCTTCACACCCTGGGACCGCGGCGGCGTGCCCCAAGCCCTGCGCGATTTCGTGGCGCGCAGCCCGGCGCCACTGTCCACCCTGATTCCCGGCTGCGGCAGTGCCTACGAACTGGCGTTCCTGAGCGCGGCCGGCTGGGACGCCACGGCCATCGACTTCGCGCCGCAAGCGGTGGCGCGCGGCAAGGCGCTGGCCGGGCAGTGGGCAGATCGTGTGGTGGAGGCGGATTTCTTTGCCTGGCAGCCGCGGCAAGCGCCGGATTTCATCTACGAATGCGCCTTCCTGTGCGCCTTGCCGCCCGCCATGCGGCCGCAAGTGGCGGCGCGCTGGGCTGCGCTGCTGGCGCCGGGCGGCCGGTTGGGCGGCTTCTTCTTTTTTGACCAAACGGTAAAAGGTCCGCCTTTCGGCATCGACAGGGCCGGGCTCGCGGCGCTGCTGGCGCCTTGCTTCGAGCTGGTCGAGGATGCGCCGGTGTCCGATTCGCTTCCCATCTTCGCCGGCAAGGAACGCTGGATGCTCTGGCAACGCCGCTAAACCAAACCGGGGGTCAGGTCTGACATTCAGACACGAACTCAAGCATTGCATTGCTCAGCCCGTGTCCAAATGTCAGACCTGACCCCGCCGTATAAAAGAAAAGCCCGCATCAGCGGGCTTCCAAGTACAGCGTTCTTTTACGGACCAGCGGCGGTGCAGCACCGCGCACAATCTTCTGTTTCTTCTTAACGGTGGGCAGCAGTGCTTGCCTGTTGCCATCATGTTCTTAAGAAAGATGCTATTTAATCACCCGGGCCTGTTGTTGAGCAAACGAAACAGCGCATCACGATGACGAAAAACAACACCTGCAGCGCCACGCGGAACGGCCTGGACCCGGCTGCTGCGGCCGAAACAGGCAAAGCCTCCCGTAAAAGCTTTATAATTCAGGGTTTTGAAGATTTTTGCGGAGTATCAGATGCCGATTTACGCCTACCGCTGCGATGAATGCGGTTTTACCAAAGATGTACTGCAAAAAATTTCTGACCCAGTGCTGACGGTCTGCCCGTCTTGCAGCAAGGAAGCCTTCAAAAAACAGGTGACCGCTGCCGGCTTCCAGCTCAAGGGCACGGGTTGGTATGTGACCGATTTCCGTGGCGGCACCCCACCCGCCACCGGAACGTCGAGCGGTGCTGCCGCCCCGGCGGCCGCATCCGACGGTGCAAGCAGCACGGCCAGCACGCCGGCGCCTGCCGCCGCCGACAAGAGCAGTACCTGAAGCAAGTGAGCAAAGCGGCCTTTCGGGGCCGCAGCCCGAACAAGAACAAGAGAATTCGATGCGCAAATATTTCCTGACCGGCCTGCTGGTGCTGGTGCCCCTGGTGATCACCGCCTGGGTCCTGAGTGCCATCATCAGCACCCTGGACCAGTCGCTGCTGTTCGTGCCGGAAGACTGGCAGCCGCGCAAACTGTTCGGCATGGACATGCCCGGCTTCGGCGCGGTCCTGACGCTCGCCATCGTCTTCCTCACCGGGCTGCTGACCAATAATCTGGTGGGCCGCTACATCGTACGCTTGGGCGACCGCGTCATGAAGCGCATTCCGGTGGTCAGTTCGCTGTACGGCAGCGTCAAGCAGGTGTCGGACACGCTGTTCTCGTCCTCGGGCAACGCGTTCCGCACGCCGGTGCTGATCCCGTACCCGCATGCGGAATCCTATACCATCGCCTTCCTGACCGGCGTGCCCGGTGGCGACGTGAAGAACCACCTGGTGGGCGACTACGTGAGCGTGTACGTGCCGACCACCCCTAACCCGACCTCGGGCTTCTTCCTGATGATGGAACGCAGCAAGGTCGTGGAACTGAACATGTCCGTGGATGCGGCCCTGAAGCACATCGTCTCGATGGGCGTCGTCGCTCCGGATTGAACAAGAAAACGCAGCAAGCAAAGAACAGGGCGCGAGCCTCTAACGAACCAACCAACCTGGAACGAAAACCATGACCTCCATGCGTACTCACTACTGCGGCCTCGTCACCGAGGAACTGCTGGGCCAAACCGTCAGCCTGTGCGGCTGGGTGCACCGTCGCCGCGACCACGGCGGCGTGATCTTCATCGACCTGCGCGACCGCGAAGGCCTGGTGCAGGTGGTCTGCCACCCGGATAACGCCGAGGTGTTCAAGGCCGCGGAACACGTGCGCAACGAGTACTGCCTGCGCATCACCGGCACCGTGGTGAACCGCCTGGAGGGCACTGCCAACGCCAACCTGAAGTCGGGCAAGATCGAGATCAACACCACCAAGCTCGAAGTGCTGAACGCCTCGGTGCCGGTGCCTTTCCAGCTGGACGACGACAACCTGTCGGAAACCACCCGCCTGACCCACCGCGTGCTCGACCTGCGCCGCCAGCAGATGCAGCACAACCTGCGCCTGCGCTACAAGGTGTCGATGGAAGTGCGCAAGTACCTGGACAACCTGGGCTTCATCGACATCGAGACCCCGATGCTGACCAAGTCGACCCCGGAAGGCGCACGCGACTACCTGGTGCCCTCGCGCGTCAACCCGGGCAACTTCTTTGCGCTGCCGCAGTCGCCGCAGCTGTTCAAGCAGCTGCTGATGGTCGCCAACTTCGACCGCTACTACCAGATCACCAAGTGCTTCCGCGACGAAGACCTGCGCGCCGACCGCCAGCCGGAATTCACCCAGATCGACTGCGAAACCTCGTTCCTGACCGAGCAGGAAATCCGTGACCTGTTCGAAGACATGATGCGCGTCGTCTTCAAGAACGCCGCCGGCATCGACCTGCCGAACCCGTTCCCGGTGATGGATTTCGCCACCGCCATGGGCTCCTACGGTTCGGACAAGCCGGACATGCGCGTGAAACTGCAGTTCACCGAACTGACCGAGCTGATGAAGTCGGTCGAGTTCAAGGTGTTCAACGGCGCCGCCAACATGGCCGGCGGCCGCGTGGTCGGCCTGCGCGTGCCGCAGGGCGCATCGATGCCGCGTTCGGAAATCGACGCCTACACCCAGTTCGTCGCCATCTACGGCGCCAAGGGCCTGGCCTACATCAAGGTCAACGAGAAGGCCAAGGGCCGTGACGGCCTGCAGTCGCCGATCGTCAAGAACATCTCGGACGACATCCTGGCCCAGGTCCTGGCCCTGACCGGCGCCGAGGACGGCGACCTGATCTTCTTCGGTGCCGATAAAGCCAAGGTCGTCAACGACGCCATGGGCGCGCTGCGCGTGAAGATCGGCCACTCGGAATTCGGCAAGAAGGCCGGCCTGTTCGACGACGTCTGGGCCCCGCTGTGGGTGATCGACTTCCCGATGTTCGAGTACGACGAAGACGGCGACCGCTGGAACGCCACCCACCACCCGTTCACCGCACCGAAGGACGGCCACGAAGACATGCTCGAGACCAACCCGGGCGCCTGCGTCGCCAAGGCCTACGACATGGTCCTGAACGGCTGGGAGCTGGGCGGCGGCTCGATCCGTATCCACCGCGAAGACGTGCAGAGCAAGGTGTTCCGCGCCCTGAAGATCGACGCCGAGGAAGCCCAGCTGAAGTTCGGCTTCCTGCTCGACGCCCTGCAGTACGGCGCGCCGCCGCACGGTGGCCTGGCCTTCGGCCTGGACCGCCTCATCACCCTGATGACCGGCTCCGAGTCGATCCGCGACGTGATCGCCTTCCCGAAGACCCAGCGCGCGCAAGACCTCTTGACCAACGCGCCGTCGGAAGTCGACGAGAAGCAACTGAAAGAGCTGCACATCCGCCTGCGTAACGAACCGAAGGTTGCCTAAGCGCTTTCTGTAGGGTGGTCGGCTTTGCCGACCGCGCGTCCAACTCACGCGGGCCTGGCCAATACATCGGCCTTGCCCGCGTTTGTTTTTCTAGCCCTCATGCCCCACAAAATCCCCGAATCGGTCCTGGTCGTCATCCATACCTCGAATCTGGAGGTGTTGCTGATCGAACGCGCCGACCGCCCGGGTTTCTGGCAATCCGTCACCGGCTCGCTCGACGCCCACGACGAACCGCTGATCCAGACTGCTACCCGCGAGCTGTTCGAGGAAACCGGCATCGTGGCTGACGGCCGGCAAATCCGCCTGCACGACTGGCAGCTTTCCAACGTCTACGAAATCTACCCCGTCTGGCGCCACCGCTACGCCCCCGGCGTCACCCACAATACCGAGCACGTGTTCTCGATCTGCGTGCCGCGCGACGTCCCCGTGATCCTGAGCCCGCGCGAGCACACGCAATATGCCTGGCTGCCTTATCTCGAGGCCGCCGACCGCTGCTTTTCCTCCTCGAACGCCGAAGCCATACTGCAGTTGCCGCGTCATATCCTTGCTGCAGAGTAATTTTTTGCGGAATATCCGCCATGCATGGATTTATTAACAATTCCTGATGGAAAATAAACTGTCGTCGTACCACAACAATGGCCAAATTTTTTTTTGTGAACGGTTATTCGCTTCCTTGACAAATTCTTATTCATTACCGTGCATTTGATGTCAAGTTCATCTCATAAACTGTTGTTTTTGCAGATATTGCTGAGTTATCCGAGATGATTTTGGTAATTAGTTTACCGAAGGAAATTAGCTAATTTCCTATGCGCACGATAGATTCGTCGTTTGACAGTCGTCAATCTCTAGCATATCGTCGCTGAGGTCGCTTGTAACAATTTTCGCGACGCAACTCTAACTAGATAGATCTACAGGGAGAAAACATGGACCTCGAACTGAAGAACGACGATAAGGTAAAAGAGATCAGTATCGGCAACGGCTGCATCCAGATCGACCTGTTGTCCGGCCTGAGGTTGTCCGGACCTCTGCTGTCGAACGACGAAGTGGCACGAACGTCCGCGCGCCCGCGCCGGATGATGGTGAGCGGCCACGAGGCCGTCTCCGGCCAGATGGCATTTGTCTGAACACGGCGGGCTGGCCCCGCGACCAGATCACCCGGCAGCGCACAATTGGGCTCGTTCCACAAGGACAAGCACCCGATGCGGTTAGAATGTTCCCATGAAAATTCGTGTGGCTACCTACAACATTCACAAGGGCGTCTCGTCATTGCGTAGTACGCCCCGGGTGATCGCCCTCAAGAAAGCAATCGCAGAATTCAACGCCGACGTCGTCTTCCTCCAGGAGGTGCAGGGACGGCATGACCGCTTCCAGGCGCGCTACGGCAGGGAAGACCTGGCGCACCGGCACTGGCCCGAGACGGCGCAATACGATTATTTCAAGAACGAGAAGCACCACAGCGCCTACGGCATGAA
This sequence comes from Massilia sp., assembly GCF_046293535.1. Lineage (NCBI taxonomy): Bacteria > Pseudomonadati > Pseudomonadota > Betaproteobacteria > Burkholderiales > Oxalobacteraceae > Massilia > Massilia sp. Next base: position 14,490 of record NZ_JBKBOV010000044.1, read on the forward strand.
CGCCGTGTACGACCACGGCCACCATGGCAATGCGCTGCTGAGCGCCTTCCCGATCGAGAATTCGCACAACCACGACGTGTCCGACCACGCCTACGAGCAGCGCGGCATCCTGCACTGCGTGCTGAACACGCAAGCCGGCAAGGTCCATTGCTACGTGGTGCACCTGGGCCTGTTCGAAGGCAGCCGCAGCCGCCAGACCGACGCCCTGATCGAGCACGTCAAGGGTTCGTCCGACGGCGAACCGGTGATCATCGCCGGCGACTTCAACGACTGGCGCAACACCCTCAGCGACCGCCTGCGCAATGCGCTCGGCGTGAAGGAGGTGTTCGACGAGCTGGGGCCGAAGTCGCCGCTGGGCGACATGGTGCGCGGCTGGGCCGGCCGCCAGCCGCCGCCGCGCCGCCAGCCGCGCCTGGCCCCGGCGCGCACCTTTCCGGCCATGCTGCCCTGGTTCCGCCTCGACCGCATCTACGTGCGCGGCTTCAAGGTGGACAACGCCCGGGTGATGCACGGTCCGCTGTGGGCCAAGCTGTCCGACCATGCGCCGATCGTGGCGGAACTGCAGCTCTCGTAGGCCATGCGCCACGTCAGCTTCGTAGACAACAACGACGTCACCCTCCTGGAAAGCGGCACCGCTTATTTCCCGGCGCTGATCGCGGCGCTCGATGCGGCGCAGTACGAGGTCTTTTTCGAGACCTATATCTTCGCCGAGGACGACACCGCCGGGACCGTGCGCGACGCCCTGATTCGCGCTTCGCAGCGCGGCGTCAAGGTGCGCGTGCTGGTGGACTGGATCGGTACCGAACACCGCCCATGCACGCGCCTGGGCGTGGCATTCGCCGAGACGGGCGTGCAGTACCGCGTCTTCAACCCCTGGTGCAAGCGCGGCATCGCGCGCTCGCACCGCAAGATCGCCGTCATCGACCGCGAGGTCGCCTTCGTGGGCGGCATCAACGTCAACGACGACTGGCGGTGCGACCACGCCGACAAGCACCGGCTGCCGGCCCCGCGCTGGGACTTCACGGTGCAGGTAACGGGGCCGCTGGTGGCCCAGATCCACGACGAAGCCCAGGGGCAGTGGCTGCGCGCGGGACGCTTGCGAATCCGGCAGCGCATCGAGCTGTTCAAGGAAATGCGCAAGGATCCGCCGCAGTCCTGCGAGCATCCGGCGCGCGCCGCCTTTGTGGTGCGCGACAACCTGCGCAACCGTTCCACGATCCAGCGCGCCTACCTGCAGGCGCTGGGCCGCGCCAAGGACAGCGTGCTGCTGGCCACGCCGTATTTCGCGCCGGGCCGCAAGTTCCGCAAGGCGCTGGCCCATGCCGCGCGGCGCGGCGTGCAGGTCACCTTGCTGATCGGGGTAGGGGAGTTCCGCATCCAGGACATGGTGGCCCGCTCCTTCTATCCGAAGCTGCTGGCCGATGGCGTGCGGGTGGTCGAGTACCGCAAGACCCAGTTGCACGCCAAGGTCGCGGTGGTCGACGGCGACTGGGCCACGGTCGGCTCGAGCAACTGCGACGGCCTGTCGCTGTTCCTGAACCAGGAAGCCAACGTGGTGGTGCTGGACGAGCGCTTCGCCGCCACCATGCGCGAGCACATCGAACGCGGCATCGCCGACGGCGTGCCGGTCCGCGCCGAGGACTTCGCCCACATCGGCTGGATCCGGCGTGCGAGCTATGGTTTGGCGTATATGGCGTATAAACTGGTCATGCGGATCTTCGCGATCGGCTATGCCTGAACGCAAGCAAAAGGAACACCATGGAAGACAACAACGTACGCATCGACAAATGGCTGTGGGCGGCGCGCTTCTTCAAGACGCGCTCGCTGGCGGCCGACGCGGTCGACCGCGGCCGCGTGCGCATCGGCGGCGAACCCGTGAAACCGGCGCGCAACGTCAAGGTCAACGACAAGATCTTCATCGACAACGGCTCCGACCGCTGGGAAGTGATCGTGGCCGCGATCTCGGGCACGCGCGGCCCGGCGCCGGTCGCGCGCACGCTCTATTTCGAAACCGACGAGAGCATCGCCAAGCGCGAGAACGACAAGACGGCGCGCCGCCTGTTCCCCGAACCGAGCGCCGACATCAAGGGCCGGCCGACCAAGCGCGACCGCCGCGCCATGACGCGCGTCGGCGAAGAATAACACCGGGGGTCAGGTCTGACATTTGGACACGGCCTCTGCTGTGGAAGATCCCTCAGTCCTGCAGCCCCAGTTGTTCGAAGGCAGCGACCGCCCGGCTGACGGTCTTGGTCGACACGCCGAAGGCGCAGGCAATCTGCGGCATCGTGAAAGCCGTCGAGCGGTAGGCGCGCGCCATTGCCTCATCACGGTTGGCGTAGCTGGCCTGATATTCGCTCAATGACAGCGCGACCGCCCGGCGCTCGGTCCGTGGCGCTTCGACGAGGGCTTCTGCCAACTGCAATCGCTGGTGCGTCGAGACGAAGTCGTCGTCCCCCAGAAGAACCCGATGACGCACGGCGACAAGCGGGCTCGCTTTGCCGACGCCCGCCAGCACGAATGCCCGATAAGCGGAGATGGCGGCTGCAGGCGCCTGGCCGAACTGGCTGAGCAGCCAATCGCGCTGGAACCATGTGGGTGCGGGTTTGCTACCGGTGAGGAAATGATGGCTGCTCCATTGCCATTCGTCCGGTGAGGACACCATCGCCGCACGCAAAGGATTCAGCACGATATATCGGCTGAGTTCCAGCAGATGGGTCTCTTTCTGCACCAGGACGGCGTGATACCGCCCCTGGAACAGGTGCCCGGCGAGTTCATGGCGCCGGTTGATGTGCTGCGAATAGAGTCCATTGAGTTGGCGCATCCCTCGCGAGAGATTCGCCTCCACCGTCTCCACCAGCAAGTGATAGTGATTCGTCATCTGGCAGAAAGCGTGGACAACGAAATTGTGGCGTTCGCATACGTGCGCCAGCACGTCCAGCCAAAGATGGCGATCGGCGTCCTGATGATAAATCGGCTTGTGCCGGTTGCCCCGCGCCGTGACGTGGTAAAGCGCATGGGCGAATTCGAGTCGGAGAGGTCGTGTCATGCCGAGCACCTTACTGGATACGCAATGTCCGGCGCTGCGATGGCGCAGCGGTGGGCCGGATGGCGGGCAAACGCTTGAGCTCGTGTCCAAATGTCAGACCTGACCCCCATTTATGTGCGGCGGATATTGGCCTTCTTTGCGGTAGGGAATGTAGAATGCGATTTCCCGGCCGCAAGGATCGCTGAGGCGTAAAGACGCGCGAAGCGGCTTGGCGGTCTCCGCCAACCTCTTCGTTTCTTTCCCATGCAGACTGCTGTCCCTCTCGTCACCAACGATGCCGTCGTGCTCGGCATCCTCGCAACGATCCTCGGTTTCGTCTTCTGGTCCTCCTCGCGGACCGATGGCTTCTGGAAGAAGTTTTATACCTACGTGCCGGCCCTTCTGCTGTGCTACCTGGTGCCGGCCATCCTGAACACCCTCGGCGTCATCGATGGCAGCCTGTCGAAGCTGTACCCGGTGGCGCGCGACTACCTGCTGCCCAGCGCGCTGGTACTGCTCTGCATCGCGATCGACTTCGGCGCCATCGTGCGGCTCGGCCCGAAAGCGATCATCATGTTCCTGACCGGCACCGTCGGCATCATGCTGGGCGCCATCGTGTCTTTCGAGGCCATGCGCGTCATCCATCCGGAGACGGTGGTCGGCGAGACCTGGCGCGGCATGACCACGATCACCGGCGCCTGGATCGGCGGCGGCGCCAACCAGGCCGCCATGAAGGAAGTGTTCGAGGTGGACGCTACCCTGTTCGGTCAGTTCGTCGCCGTCGACGTGCTGGTGGCAAACGTCTGGATGGCGGTGGTGCTGTTCCTGGCCGGGCGTGCCCAGGCCTTCGACCGCTGGACCGGCGCCGACCTCTCCGCCATCAACGCCCTCAAGACGCGCATCGAAACCTACCAGGCCGAGCATGCGCGCATGCCGACCCTGACCGACGTGATGGTGATCCTGGCCGTGGGCCTGGGCGTCACCGGCCTGTCGCATGCGCTGACCGGCCCGACCGTGGGCTGGGTCGCCAGCCTGCCGCAAGAGTGGAGGCTGCAGGACTACAGCCTGACGTCGTCCTTCTTCTGGATCGTGGTGTTCGCCACCACCTTCGGCATGCTGCTCAGTTTTACCAAGGCGCGCAGCCTGGAGGGCGCCGGCGCCTCGACCCTCGGCTCGGCCATGCTGTACTTCCTGGTGGCCACCATCGGCATGCAGATGGACCTGAACGCACTGCTCGACCGTCCATGGCTGTTCGTGTTGGGCCTGATCTGGATCGGCGTGCACGGCGGCCTGCTGCTGCTGGTGGCCAAGCTGATCCGCGCGCCGCTGTTCTTCATGGCGGTCGGCTCGCAGGCCAACGTCGGCGGCGCCGCTTCGGCTCCGGTGGTCGCCACCGCCTTCCATCCGGCGCTGGCCCCGGTCGGCGTGCTGCTGGCGGTGCTCGGCTATGCGCTCGGCACCTATTGTGCGTATATCACCGGGCTGATGCTGCGGGCGTTGGCGACTTGAGAGACAGCTTCCGCAGGCCGCGGTCCACGGCGTCGATCGCGCCGGCGAGGTAACCCGGAAACGGGCCCACGGCGCTGCGCGCCGCGCCGGACAAACCCTGCTCGCGCCAGAAGGGCCTGCCGTAGACGGCCAGGTACTTCGCATGCGGCGCCATCCAGGTCGGCGTTGCATGCCACTGGCGCGCCAGGGCGTCCGGCAGGGCCGGTTCAAAGGCGATGCCGCCGGCAAGCAGCCTTGGCGGCGCCGCCAGCAGCACGTGCGCGGCCTGCCGGGTCGTCAGGCCAGCCCCGGCGTCCACGCAGTCCAGTTCCACGTGCGCGGCGTGCCGGCGCAGGCGCCGCACCGCCTGCCCGGTAATGATCCTCGACGCATCGACGCCTGCCCTCAGGGCGTCGGTCAGCGCCGCCATCCCGCCGGCCAGGCGCATCGAGGCCGGCGAATTCACATAGCCACGCATCCGGAAGGGCGGCTCGCTCCGCGAGCGCTCGCCCATCATGTCGCCTTCCTCATGCTGTGCGAAGCGTTCCAGTCCCAGCGCATGCACCAGCCTGTCCAGTCCGGGCTGGAGTTCGGGCCAGAACCAGGTCGGGCCCAGGTCGACACCCCCGGTCGAGAGGATGCGGCCGCCGAGGGTGTCGCGCGCCTCCAGCAGGACATAGTCGCCGCAGCCTTCCTGCTCGAGCCGGTAGGCGGCATACAGGCCGCTCAGGCCGCCGCCGACGATGGCGATGCGCGCGCCGTGCGTGTTCACTGCGTCCCTTTCGCCAGGCGGGCCAGGTGGCCGGTCTTGAGATAGAAGCATACGCCGGCCTCGCCCGCCACCAATTGCGGCCGGGTGCCGGCCGGCAGCCGCATCCAGCTGCCGCGCTCGCAGCGCTGTCCGCCTGCGAGGAGCTCGCCTTCGAGGACCAGCAGTTCGGCGCCGCCTTCCCAGGCGCCGGAAAGCGCCTGTCCGGGCGCGAACCGCTGCAGGCAGACCTGTTCGTGCGCGTTCGAGAACAGCGGGCAGCGCGCGCCCTGGCCGTGCTGCTCCCAGTTGGCCGGGTCGCGCGTGTCGATCCGCAGGCGGGAGTCGTCATCCGGCGCCATCTGGCGCAGCTTCACGAAGATGAGCGCGCCCTCGCGGCTGAAGGGCTGGTGCGACGAGCCGGAGGGGCTGCGCAGATACCAGCCCGCCGGGAAGTCGCCGCTCTCGTCCGAGAATACCCCCGACAGGACCAGGATCTCTTCGCCGTCCGGATGCGCGTGTGCGGGGAAGGACGAGTCCGGAGCGTAGCGCACGATGCTGGTGGCGCGGGCCTGTTCGGCGCCGATCCGGTCCAGCATGACGCGCTCGACGCCGCCCTGCGGCGACGAGGTCCATCGGTACCGGGCGGGCGTGACGACGACGGGAAGCGAAAAATCTGCGTTGACGAGCATGGGGTTCTCCGGGTGGGAGGGGAGGGCGCCCATTGTAGCGGGCTGCCTTGCCGAAGGTGGCCGCCTTCCGCGACTGGCTGATGGCGGAGGCGGCTACAGCTGCAGTCGGCAGCGTTTCCTAGTCGGCCCGCTTGCGCAGGAAGGCCGGGATGTCGAACACTTCCACATTCGGACGCCGCGCTTCGAAGGCCTCGCGGGCAATCGATCCCACGCGCCGCTCCAGCAAGCGTGCCGGTTGCCGGGCCAGCCCGCCGCCGGCGCGGCGCAGCGCACCGAGCCAGCGTTGCGCACGGCCGGCGTCGCCGAAACAGTCGGCGACCGCGGCGAGGAATGCCCGGACCACATCGCTTTCCGGATGGCCTTCGTCGATCAGGAGGCGCAGCGCATCGATACACTGCGGCGCGTCCAGCAGGTCGGCCAGCTCGTCCAGTGTGGCCGGCGCCCTGTCGTCGACCAGCAAGCGCAGGCGGTCGCGGTACAGGTAGTCCGCATCCGGGCGCTGCCCGCGGAGGAAGGCCGGCACGTCGTTGTACGCCGCCTGTCGCTCCATCATCGGCAACGTGGACTCGCGGCGCCACACGGCCGGCATATTCGCCGAAGCGAACATCATGCGCCCGGTTCCCGCCCGGGCTGCGGGCGCCATCTGGGCTACCGTCCGCAGGCGGGGCATGCCGGCCGGCTTGTCCGCTTCTTCGCGTCGGTGCACCAGGACCAGGCTGGTCGTCGGGCCCAGCAGGCCGTATCGCAGGGCCAGTGCATGCTGCTGCTGCGCCGTGGCGCCGTCCATGCGCGCCGCCGCCGCCATTCTGGCCAGCGTGTCGCCGTCGAGCAGCGCGCCGTCCAGCGGAACATGGACGGCGCGCGGCGTGAGGCTGCCGTCTTCCTGCCAGCTCAGTGTCGCGCCGGCGGGGGCGGCGCCCGCAAAGCCGGCAAAATGGTGTACCGTCTCGCTGCTCAGCACGACCCGTCCGCTTGCGCTCTGCCAGGCCGGTTCGCCTTCCCACGCCACCGCCACTTCGCGCACCGGGGCCTGGCGCATGCGCCGGAAAGTGCGCAGGATCGCGCCCTGCAGTTCGGCGGGGGCCGCGATGCATTCGCAGGCGCCGCCGGTCTTGCCCGTCAATTGGTGCAAGAGGCTGGACTGTGGCGCACTGCCGATGCCGACCGCGAAGACCCGCTGGCCCGCAGCTTGCGCGCTGGCCACCAACGCTTCCGTTTCCCAGATGTCGCCGTCGGTGATGAGCAGGACGTCGGCGTCGAAGGGCTGCGCAAGCGCGAAGGTCGACAACAGCGCTTCGCGCATTTCGGTGCCGCCCATGTCGGCCTGGATGGCGCCGATCCAGCCGCTGGCCTTCCTGATGGCGCGCGGCGTGGCCGCCATCAGCGAGGCGCTCAGGTGCGTGACGTCGCTCCCGAAACAGCTGAGGCTGAAGTTGTCTTCCCGCTCCAGGTGGCTCAGCACTTCATGCAGGGCGCCGCGGGCGGCGTCGATGCGGTCGCCGTTCATCGAGCCGGAGCAGTCGACCAGGATCTTGAGGTTCAGGGCGGCGCCAGGCAAGCCGTCGTCGCATGGGCAGAAGCTGGCCAGCGCCACCAGGCCGTCGCCATCCCGGCCCAGCGTCGTCAGCGACGTGCCGGCCAGGCCGGCGGCCACGAATACGGCGTCGCGGTCGAGGCAGGCATCGCTACGCAGGGCCAGGGTGACGCAGCCATCGCTGCTGCGCACCGCCACCGCATGCGAAGGCGAGCCCAGTTCGGCGCCTGCCAGCTCTCCGTGGAAGGCGACGCTGAGCGAGAACGGATACGTGACGCACAGGTCGGTCTCGGGTACCTGGTGCGGCTGCAGGCCGGCAGCGCGCGGGTCGCCGTAGCGGGGCGCGATCACGGCCGGCACCACCAGCCTGACCTGGCCCTGCGCGAAGGACAGCAACTGCGCATAGCGGAAGCGGACCAGGGCTCGCTCGCGCGGCAGCAGGTTGCCGACGCTGACCGTGTACATGCCGTCGCCGGCGCGTTCCACCATCACTGCCGCGTCGCCGTCTTCCAGTGCGCCCTCGTAGATCCGCTCGCCCTGCGCGCGGGCGACGACCGTGCCACGCAAGGTCTTTTCGCCGAGCACGCATTCCACCTCCAGCAGGACGGCATTGAATGGCACCGGGAAGGTATACACGGCTTCCACGTTCTCGTCGCCGGCATTCAGGTAATGCTGTTCGACGCTCAGTTCGAACAGCAGGCCGCGCACGCTCCCTTCGGCGCGCACCGATTGCAGGACCGAAGAAGCGGCACTGCCGCGGGAGGGCGATTCAGGAAGGCGGATGACACTCATGCCGTGGGGTCCTCTGGTTTGATTTGCTGGAATGCCGCCATGACCGCGGCGAAAAATTGCCGGGACTGCTCCGGCGAGAGACCGGCGCGTGCCGGATCGAGCCTGACTTCCACGCCTTCGGACACGATGAGGTGGCTCCAGACCTCGACCGTGCCGGCGCGGTCCGGGCGACCCGGTGGGGGCTGCGTGGCGCCTGACAGCAGTTCGCGGATGCGCTCGAGCGACAGCCCCTCCTGGGTCCAGCGCCGGATGGCGAGCAGCTGTTCGAGATGCTTCTGCGTGTAGCGGGCGGCGCGTGTTTCGCCTTCCGGCCGGTCGACCAGCCCGATCTGGATGTAATAGCGGACGGTCCGCTTCGGCAGGCCGGTCAAGCCGCACAGTTCGTCGATGCCGAATTCCTTCGAGGCGAATGGCGCCATCTCATGCTCCAGGTGAGTGCGCAATCCGCCGGATGCGCGATGGTTGTGACAGTAGATTAATACAGTAATGGTGTCAATAAATAATTGCAGGCATTGCGATTGCACTCGCGCGAATGCGCTTTTCGTACACCACGCGCGGCAAAAATGCGCTACCTTTACATCTGCGACAACATTGTCCTTGCCAAGCCTGGCCGGGAACGCTCAGCAGGCGGCTTCACCTCGCTTGCCGTTGTCCTGCATCAATAGAATCTCGCCTCTAAGTTCCCGTTTGACATTTCAACTCTGGTAGATAATAGTACGAGCGTTCGGATTTTTTCGATTCAGGGGCAACTATCACTACTTCAGCAAAATTCATGCGCAAGGGCGAACTCACGCGGGCAGCGATCCTGGACGTGGCGCTCGAGCTGTCGAGCCGCGACGGCCTCGAAGGCCTGACCATCGGCGTGCTGGCCGACCGGATGAACATGAGCAAATCCGGCGTGTTCGCGCACTTCGGCTCGCGCGAGGACCTGCAGCTCGAGGTAGTGAAGCTCTATCACCACCGCTTCGAGCAGGAAGTGTTCTTTCCGAGCGTGCGCGAGCCGCGCGGCCTGCCGCGCCTGCAGTCGATGTTCGACCGCTGGCTGGCGCGCGTGTCGGTCGAGATCGCGTCCGGCTGCATCTACATCAGCGGCGCCGTCGAGTACGACGATCGCCCCGGTCCGATCCGCGAGGAACTGGTCAAGATGGTGCAGGACTGGCAGGGCGCGCTGCGCCGCGCCGCGCGCCAGGCGGTCGAGGTCGGCCACCTGCGTCCCGGCGCCGATGCCGAGCAGCTGGTGTATGAAATGTATGGGCTGATCCTGGCCTTGCACCACGACGCGCGCTTCCTGCGCAATGCCGGCGCGGTCGAGCGTGCGCGCCGCGGCTTCGAGCGCTTGATCGAGAACTACCGTAACCCGAATCCGCCGCAAGGCACCCCGGCCCACTAATACTGCCGGCCAGTCAACACACTTTTTACCTTCGTTCAGGAGAAAACCATGGGTCAGTACGTCGCGCCAATCCGGGATATGCAGTTCGTTCTGCACGAATTCCTCAATGTCAGCGAAGAGTTCAAGAACCTGCCTGCGTACCAGGAAATCGACGCCGACATCATCAACCAGGTGCTCGAGGAAGGTGCGAAGTTCACGCAGGAAGTGCTGTTCCCGCTGAACCACTCGGGCGACCGTGAAGGCTGCCATTTCGACGCCGCCACCAAGACCGTGACTACCCCGAAGGGCTTCAAGGAAGCCTATCAACAGTACGTGGCGGGTGGCTGGGCGGCTCTCGGCTGCGATCCGGAATACGGCGGCCAGGGCCTGCCTATTACGCTGAACAATTCGTTCTACGAGATGCTGAACTCGGCCAACCAGGCCTGGACCATGTACCCGGGCCTGTCACACGGCGCCTACGAGTGCCTGCTGGAGCACGGCAGCGACGAGCAGAAGAAGCTGTTCCTGCCGAAGCTGGTCTCGGGCGAATGGACCGGCACCATGTGCCTGACCGAAGCGCACTGCGGCACCGACCTGGGCCTGCTGCGCACCAAGGCCGAACCGCAGGCCGACGGCACCTACAGCATCACCGGCTCCAAGATCTTCATCTCGGCCGGCGAACACGACATGGCCGAGAACATCGTCCACCTGGTGCTGGCGCGCCTGCCGGACGCGCCGGAAGGCTCGAAAGGCATCTCGCTGTTCCTGGTGCCGAAGTTCAAGGTCAACGCCGACGGCTCGCTGGGCGAGCGCAACGGCATCGCCTGCGGCGCCATCGAAGAGAAGATGGGCATCCACGGCAACGCCACCTGCCAGATGAACCTGGACGGCGCGATCGGCACCCTGATCGGCCAGCCGCACAAGGGCCTGCAGGCGATGTTCGTGTTCATGAACGCCGCCCGCCTGGGCGTCGGCATGCAGTCGCTGGGCCTGACCGAAGTCGCGTACCAGAACGCGCTGGTCTACGCCAAGGAACGCATCCAGATGCGTAGCCTGTCGGGCCCGAAGGCACCGGACAAGCCGGCCGACCCGATCATCGTGCACCCGGACGTGCGCCGCATGTTATTGACTGCCAAGGCCTTCGCCGAAGGCGCGCGCGCACTGACCTCGTACATCGCGCTACAGATCGACCGCGAACTGAACCACCCGGACGAGGAAGTGCGCAAGGAAGCCGCCGGCGAAGTCGCGCTCCTGACTCCGATCGTCAAGGCCTTCATCACCGACAACGGCTGGATCGCCACCTCGGAAGCGATGCAGGTGTACGGCGGCCACGGCTACATCAGCGAGTGGGGCATGGAGCAGTACGTGCGCGACGCCCGCATCAACATGATCTACGAAGGCACCAACACCGTGCAGTCGCTGGACCTGCTGGGCCGTAAGATCCTGATGGACAACGGCGCCAAGCTGCGCGCCTTTGGCGAGAAGATCAAGGCCTTCGTGGAAGAGAACGGCCTGGACGAGTCGATGTCGGAATTCGTGACCCCGCTGGGCGAACTGGGTGAGAAAGTGACCAAGCTGACCATGGAAATCGGCATGAAGGCCTTCCAGAACCAGGACGAAGTCGGCGCCGCCGCCGTGCCTTACCTGCGCGTTGTCGGTCACCTGGTGTTCAGCTACTTCTTCGCGCAGATGGCGAAGATCGCGCTGGCCAAGCAGGATTCTGGCGATAAGTTCTACGAAGCCAAGCTGCACACCGCGCGCTTCTACTTCGCCCGCCTGTACCCGGAAACCGCGATGCTGATCCGCCAGGCACGTTCGGGTGCATCGAACCTGCTGGCCATGGACGCAGATTTGTTCTAACCCGTCACGTCAAACGACACCACCGTCATCCCGGCGCAGGCCGGGATCCAAGTTTAGCGCAGTGATAGCGCGAGCAAACCTGGGTCCCGGCCTTCGCCGGGACGACGCTAACCAAGGAATAAGAGATGTCCAATTTCATCGTCAAGAAAGTCGCCGTGCTGGGCGCCGGCGTGATGGGAGCGCAGATCGCTGCGCACTGCGTGAACGCCAAGGTGCCGGTCGTGCTGTTCGACCTGCCTGCCAAGGAAGGCAACAAGAACGGCATCGTCCTGCGCGCCATCGAGAACCTCAAGAAGCTGTCGCCGGCCCCGCTGGGCAACAAGGACGACGCATCGCTGATCGAAGTGGCCAACTACGAGGACAACCTCGAGGTGCTGGCCGGCTGCGACCTGATCATCGAAGCCATCGCCGAGCGCATGGACTGGAAGCACGACCTGTACAAGAAGGTCGCTCCGCACATCGGCGCCAACGCCATCTTCGCGTCCAACACCTCGGGCCTGTCGATCAACAAGCTGGCCGAAGGCTTCGACGACGAACTGAAGGCGCGCTTCTGCGGCGTGCACTTCTTCAACCCGCCGCGCTACATGCATCTGGTCGAACTGATCCCGACCACCGCCACCCGTCCGGAAATCCTCGACCAGCTCGAGACCTTCCTGACCTCGACCCTGGGCAAGGGCGTGGTGCGTGCGAAAGACACCCCGAACTTCATCGCCAACCGCGTCGGTATCTTCGGCATGCTGGCCACTATCCACGAAGCCGAAAAGTTCGGCCTGAGCGTGGACGTGGTCGACGACCTGACCGGCGCCAAGCTGGGCCGCGCCAAGTCGGGCACCTTCCGCACCGCCGACGTCGTGGGCCTGGACACCATGGGCCACGTGATCAAGACCATGCAGGACACCCTGCAGGACGATCCGTTCTTCAGTCTGTACAAGACCCCGGACGTGCTGGCCAAGCTGATCGAGAAGGGCGCGCTGGGCCAGAAGGCCGGCGGCGGCTTCTACAAGAAGGTCGGCAAGGAGATCCAGCGCCTCGACTTCGCCACCGGCGAGTACGTCCCGAGCGGCGCCAAGGCCGCCGACATCGTCGGTCGCATCCTGAAAGAAAAGGACCCGGTCAAGAAGTTCAAGGCCATGCGCGAATCGACCAATCCGCAGGCGCAGTTCCTGTGGGCGATCTTCCGCGACGCCTTCCACTACATCGCCTTCCACCTCGACACCATCGCCGACAACGCCCGCGACGTCGACTTCGCGATGCGCTGGGGCTTCGGCTGGAGCGTCGGCCCGTTCGAGACCTGGCAGGCCGCCGGCTGGACCCAGATCGCCCAGTGGGTGAAGGAAGACATCGATAGCGGCAAGGCGCTGTGCAATGCACCGCTGCCAGCCTGGGTGTTCGAAGGCCCGGTTGCAGAAAAGGGCGTGCACACCGCCGAAGGTTCGTACTCGGCATCTAAAAATGCTTACGTGCCGGTATCCGACCTGCCGGTCTACCAGCGCCAGCAGTTCCGCGCACCGGTGGTCGGCTCGACCACCGTCGATCCGAAGACTTTCGGCACCACCGTGTTCGAGGACGACTCGGTGCGCCTGTGGCACTCCGACGACGAAGTGCTGGTCATCTCGCTCAAGACCAAGATGCACGTCATCGGCGAAGGCGTGGTGAAGGGCCTGCAGCGCGGCATGGCCGAGGCTGAAAAAGGCTACAAGGGCCTGGTGATCTGGAATACCGATGCGGCCGAAGGCGGCGCGTTCTCGGCCGGCGCCGACCTGCAATCGGCCATGCCGGCCTTCATGATGGGCGGCGCCAAGGCGATGGAGCCGATGGTGCGCGACCTGCAGAACGTCTTCATGCAGATGAAGTACTCGAACATCCCGGTGGTGGCCGCTGTCGCTGGCCTGGCCCTGGGCGGCGGTTGCGAGATGATGCTGCACGCATCGAAGCGCGTGGCCTCGATCGAGTCCTACATCGGCCTGGTCGAAGTCGGCGTCGGCCTGGTGCCGGCCGGCGGCGGCCTGAAGGAAGCGGCAGTGCGCGCCTTCACCGAAGCCAAGGGCAACGACATCCTGCAATTCCTGAAGACCGGCTTCACCAACGCGGCCACCGCGCAGGTGTCGAAATCGGCCCTGGAAGCCAAGGCCATGGGCTACCTGAAGGAAGACGACGTCATCGTCTTCAACCCCTATGAACTGCTGCACGTGGCGAAGACCACCGCGCGCGCCATGTTCGACGCCGGCTACCGCGCCCCGGCGCGCCGCCCGATCACCGTCACCGGCCGCTACGGCTGGGCGACGATCCGCGGCCAGCTGGTCAACATGCGTGACGGCGGCTTCATCTCGGCCTACGACTTCAAGCTGGGCGACATGATCGCCGAGATCGTAACCGGCGGCGACGTTGACCAGGGCAGCGTGGTGTCCGAGCAGTGGCTGCTCGACATGGAGCGCAAGGCCTTCATCGAGCTGCTGGCCAACCCGAAAACCCAGGAACGCATCATGGGCATGATGCAAACCGGTAAGCCAGTGCGTAACTAAGTCGCTGACAAAGAACAGGACGACCAATCATGAGCAAACAACTTCAAGACGCATACATCGTCGCAGCGACCCGCACCCCGATCGGCAAGGCGCCACGCGGCATGTTCAACAAGACCCGCCCGGACGACCTGCTGGTGCACGCCATCCGCGGCGCCATGGCCGCCGTGCCGAACCTGGACCCGGACCTGATCGTCGACGCCATCGTCGGCTGCTCGTTCCCGGAAGCGGAGCAGGGCTTCAACGTGGCGCGTAATGCCGTGGTGCTGGCAGGCCTGCCGAACACCGTGGGCGGCGTGACCGTCAACCGCTACTGCGCTTCGGGCATCACCGCCCTGGCCATGGCGGCCGACCGCATCCGCGTGGGCGAAGCCGACGTGATGATCGCCGGCGGCGTCGAATCGATGTCGATGGTCCCGATGATGGGCCACCACCCCTCCATTAATATGGAGACGTTCAGGGACGAGAACGTGGGCCTGGCCTACGGCATGGGCCTGACCGCCGAGAAGGTGGCCGAGCAGTGGAAGGTGTCGCGCGAAGACCAGGACGCCTTCGGCCTGGAATCGCACCGCCGCGCCATCGCCGCCCAGCAGGCCGGCTTCTTCAAGGACGAGATCACTCCGGTCGAAATCGTCACCCGCACGCCGGACCTGAAGACCGGCGAGATCAAGGTCTCGCGCCGCACCGTCGACCTGGACGAAGGTCCGCGTGCCGACGCGTCGATGGAATCGATGGCCAAGCTCAAGCCGGTCTTCGCTGCCAAGGGCACCGTCACCGCTGCGACCTCGTCGCAGATGTCGGACGGCGCCGGTGCGCTGATCGTCGTCAGCGAGAAGATCCTGCGCGAGCACAACCTGACCCCGCTGGCCAAGTTCTCGTCGTTCGCCGTGCGCGGCGTGCCGCCGGAGATCATGGGCATCGGCCCGAAGGCCGCGATTCCGGTCGCCTGCGCCGCCGCCGGCATCACCCAGGACCAGCTGGACTGGATCGAGCTGAACGAAGCCTTCGCCGCACAGGCGCTGGCCGTGGCGCGCGACCTGGGCCTGGACATGTCGAAGGTCAACCCGATGGGCGGCGCGATCGCCCTGGGCCACCCGCTGGGCGCCACCGGCGCCATCCGCGCCGCGACCGTCGTGCACGCACTGCGCCGCAACAACCTGAAGTACGGCATGGTGACGATGTGCGTCGGCGCCGGCATGGGCGCAGCCGGGATCATCGAACGCGTTTAATCGAAAAAAGGGCGGCGCGGTAACGCGACCGCCACGTATCACCGCGTGGGCGGGAGGACCCGCCCACCCTACAAATGCGCAATTGCCGCGAATCGTAGGGTGGGCGGGTCCCCCGCCCACGCGTTCAACCAGCTTCAGAAAATACGGGAGACTCCAGCACCATGGACATGCTGATCAACAAGGCCAACGGCCTGCTGAGCATCGAATTCAACCGCCTGGCGCGCAAGAACGCGATCACCGGAGCGATGTACACCACCATGGCCGACGCCCTGCGCGACGCCGAACAGGATGCGGCCGTGCGCGTCGTCCTGATCGCAGGCAAGCCGGAGATTTTCACTGCCGGTAACGACCTCGACGACTTCCTGAACAACGTGGGCGCAGGCGCCATGACCGAAGACCGCCCGGTATTCCAGTTCATGCGCGCGCTCGAAGGCTGCACCAAGCCGGTCATCGCGGCCGTCGCCGGCGCCGCGGTCGGCATCGGCACCACCATGCTGATGCATTGCGACCTGGTCTACTGCGCCGACAACGCGAAGTTCTCGATGCCCTTCACCCAGCTCGGCCTGTGCCCGGAATTCGCGTCCTCGCTCCTGGTAACGCAGAGCGCCGGCTACACCCGCGCCGCCGAAAAGCTGATGCTGGGCGAAGCCTTCGGCGCCCAGGAAGCCTTCGAGATGGGCATCGTCGCGCGCGTGCTGCCGGCCGCCGAACTGCTGCCGTTCGCACAAGGCCAGGCCGCCAAGCTGGTCGCCTTGCCGGCGGCCTCGATCCGCGCCACCAAGGCCCTGATGCGCCGTTCGCGCGCCGCCCTGGTTGCCGAGACCATTGCGGTGGAAAACAAGCAGTTCAGCGCCATGCTGGTTGCGCCGGAAGCGAAGGAAGCCTTCACCGCGTTCTTCGAGAAGCGCAAGCCGGACTTCTCGAAGTTCGACTGATTCAGAAGTCGACACGGATGCCGACAGCAACGGCCTGACCGCCACTGATGCCGGCATCGAAGTCGTCCAGGCCCCCGCGGCGCGGGGTGAGGACGGCGGTCGAGCCTTCTTGGTAGTATTCGGCAAACACCTTCAGGGCATCCGAGACCTGGTGGTCGACGCCGAGATGGACGATGTTGTCGCCATAGTTTTCCACCCGCGCCAGCATCAGCTTGAACGTGGTCTTGCCCATCGCATAGCTGCCGAACAGGTTGAGGGCCTGGTTGCCATCGCTGGAAAAGCTGCCGCGCTGGCGGTTTCCCGTGTCGAAACGCTCGACCTTGGCGGCCAGGTAGAGATTGCCGGCCTGGTGGCTGGCGGACAGCCCGACGATCCGATTGCGTCCGTAACCGGCGTCGCCCCGGTCGTCCACGCCCGCGGCAAGGCGGGTATTACCGAACGTATAGGTGGCGGCGACTTGCCGGCGCGGCGCATCGATGCGCGAGGTCGAGCGCGCGTTTCCGCTGCTGCCGGTGTACCCTGCGCTGAACGAAAACCCTGAGAATTCCGGCGTCGAATACGCGAGGGTTTGCGCCACGCGAAAAACGGTATAAGTCGCGAAGCCGCTGTAATAGGTGCTGAACATGTCCACCGGCGCCGCGACCGCGTTGTAGTAGGGCATCCACTGCTGGCCGTAGGTGAGCGATCCGAAGCTGCCGCGCAATCCGAGATGGGCGAGCCGGATGCGCTCACCATGGGGACGCCCGGCATCGCCCTGGTCGTAGGGATCGCGCATCCTGAGGTTCGCCGAATCGACGGGGAGTTCCAGTTGCCCTGTCAGCGCCAGCGCGGCGTTCAGCGGGTAGTCGAGTTTGACGCCCACCCGCGAGTAGGCGTCCCGCACGCCGATATAACTGTCCAGGCGCTCGTCGCGATCCGGGCTGACCGCCTCGGCCTGGGTACGTAGCGAAGCATAGAAGTCGACAGCGGGAGTGTCCTGGGCAGCGGCATTGGTCGCGGACAGGCAGGCCGCCAGTCCACATGCCAGGCTTCCCGATACAAAAGCTGTGTTAAACATCATATTCTCCTAGGCTGCAACCAGGCGGGTCGGCATGCTCAGGACCTCGAGCATCAGTTCGCTGACGCCATCCCATACGATCTGCACCCCGAGGCAGAGCAGGATGAAGGCGGTCAGGCGCAGGAAGACGGCGGTGCCGGCTTCTCCGATCAGGCGCAGGAAGTGTTCTCCATAGCGGAAGGCGAGATACAGCAGCACGCCGATGAGCGCTAGTGCCAGCAAGGCTCCGCCCATGCGCGCCAGCGACAGCACCGGCTGGACATCGTGCAGGGAAACGCCCACGGTGATCGCGACCGAGATCGAGGCCGGACCGCAGCTGATCGGAAACGTCAGCGGATAAAAGGCCTGGCGGTACGCATGGTCGGGGGTATAGGCCTCGGCCAGGGCGGCGCGGCTGTCGGGCGTGGACGGCGTCGCCCCCAACAGGCGCCAGGCCACGGAGGCGAGCAGCAGGCCGCCGCCGATGCGGACGATGGACAGCGAGATGCCGAAGAAATCGAGCACATAGGAGCCGATCAGCATCGAGCCCGTTATCAGCCAGAACATGTTGCGCGCAATGCGGCGCGCCAGCAGGGTGCGGGTCGCGGCCGACGCGCCATCGGTCATGCTGAGGAAAATCGGTGCCGTTGCCGCCGGATTCAGGATCGGCAGCATGGTTGCCAGCACAAACAGGAAGCCTTTGGCTGCGGCCAGCAATAATTCAATCGTCATGACAATCTTTGCGGGTTAAGACACGCGCTGTATCGCAAGAGGGTCTGGAACGAGAGTATAGGGCGGGGGCGAAAATCCTGACGCCCGGCTGCGGCCTGCCGGGCCGGGCGGCGACGCGTTCCGGTCGAGCGTAGTACACTGGCAATGCTTTCCACCGCGCTGCCCGCCATGTCCACACCAACTTCGCAAGCTTCCGCCGCGCCACCTTCCGCGGTGATGCAGATCCTTTTTTCAGTCGCTTTCGTGCACCTGCTGAACGACTGCGTGCAGGCCGTCCTGCCCGCCATCTACCCGCTGCTCAAGGACGAATTCGCGCTCAGCTTCACCCAGATCGGCCTGATCACGCTGACCTTCCAGTGCACCGCCTCGATCCTGCAGCCCTGGATCGGCCTGACCACCGACCGGCGCCCGATCCCCTTCCTGCTGCCGGCCGGGATGTGCGTGACGCTGGGCGGCGTCGCCCTGCTGGCCAGTGCCGGCAGCTTCCCCATGCTGTTGCTGGCGGCCGGCCTGATCGGCATCGGTTCCTCGACCTTCCACCCGGAAGCCTCGCGCGTGGCGCGGCTGGCCTCGGGCGGGCGCTTCGGCTTCGCGCAGTCGCTGTTCCAGGTGGGCGGCAACCTCGGCTCGGCCTTCGGGCCGCTGCTGGCCGCCGCCATCATCGTGGGCCAGGGGCAGGGCCGGATCGCCTGGCTGATGCTGCTGGTGCTGCTGGCGGTCGCGGTGCTGCTGCGGGTGAGCCGCTGGTACGCGGGTCACCTGCGCAGCGTGACGAAGAAGATCGCGGTCCATGCCGGACCGGGTTTGTCGCGCGGGCGCGTCATTTGGGCATTGACCGTGCTGGCGCTGCTGGTGTTCTCGAAGTACATCTACATGGCCAGCCTGTCGAGCTACTACACCTTCTACCTGATCGAGCGCTTCCAGGTATCGGTGGAGGCGGCCCAGATGTACCTGTTCCTGTTCCTCGCGGCGGTGGCGGCCGGCACCTTCGCCGGCGGCCCGATCGGCGACCGGATCGGCCGCAAGCGCGTGATCTGGTTCTCGATCCTGGGCGCCGCGCCCTTCGCGCTGGCGCTGCCCTATGCGAACCTGGTCTGGACCGCCGTGCTGTCGGTCGTGATCGGGCTGGTGATGTCGTCGGCCTTCTCGGCCATCGTGGTGTTCGCGCAGGAGCTGGTGCCGGACAAGGTGGGCATGATCGCCGGGCTGTTCTTCGGCCTGATGTTCGGCATCAGCGGCATCGGCGCCGCCGTGATGGGCGCGGTCGCCGACAGCACCGGCATCGAGACCGTCTACCGGATCGCCTCGGTCCTGCCGCTGCTGGGCATCCTGGCCGTGTTCCTGCCGCGGATGGAGGCGCCGCGCGCACAAGTGCGCTAGCATGCATCTTGCCCCGAATGGGCGATGGAGGGGGAGATGCGTATTACTGCCATGGTCGACAATGCGCCTTCGGCGCACCGGGTCGACGTCGAGACCGATGGGCGGCGCCAATCGCTGGCGGTGCCGGCAAGGAGCGACGGCCCAGGTTCCGGCGTGAACGGCGGCGAGTTCCTGATGCTGGCGCTGGCCACCTGCTATTGCAACGACCTGTACCGCGAAGCGCGGCGGCTCGGCATCGCGCTCGAGGCGGTGCAGGTCGAGGCCAGCGCCGACTTTGCCGGCGTCGGACTGGCTGCCACCAATGTCCGCTACCACGCATCGGTGCGTTCTCCCGCGTCGGAAGCGGATATTGCCCGGCTGCTGGCGCAGACCGATGCGGTCGCCGAGGTGCACAATACCTTGAGGGCGGGCTGCGCGGTCGAGCTGCAGCCGGCCCGGTGATGCCAGTCCGCGGGCCCTACAGCGCCCCGATCATCGCCTTCAGCTGGGCCAGCCGCTCCGGCCGCACGCAGTAGCAGACGCGCTGCAGGTCGGACGAGCCCTCGATCAGTCCGGCATCCTTCAGGATCGAGACGTGCTTGGAGATGGTGGAGGCGGCGAGCGGCAGCACGTCGGCCAGGCTGCCGAAATAGCAGTCGCCGTGCTGGACGAGGTGGCGCAGCAGCAGCAAGCGCGCGGGATGGCCGATCGCCTTGCACAGCGCGGCAAGGTCGTCGACGTCGATGTCGGCGCGGGGCTCTGGGGTGGCAGCCGGGCCGCAGCAGGAACTGGTCATGGGTGCTTTCGATCTGGTGTGAAGCGCCGAGGATAGGAAGCCGCCGCATTCTCGTCAAGTTCCGGTCAAGCTCCCGCGGTTTCCGCCGCGCCCGGCGCTGCCGCCGGCTTGACCGCCGACAGGTAGAGCAGGAGCGAGGCCAGCGCGCAGCCGAACAGCACCAGCGGCAGCAGCATCGGTCCCCATGCGCCGGCGAGCAGCGCCGCCCCGGCCAGCGGACCCACCGCCTTCGACAGCAGCGAGGGCGCTGCCATGGCGCCGGTGATCGCGCCGTAGTTGCGCGGCCCGAACAGCGCGCGCGGCAGGGTGCCGCGGATGATGGTCAGCACGCCGTTGCTCATCCCGTACAGCATGCAGAACAGCGCCACCGCCCAGGCCCGGGTGCCCAGCAGCGCCAGCGCCAGCAGCCCGAAGGGCAGGGTGGCGAACACGAAGCGCCCCACCGCCTGCGGCGCCTTGTCGCGCGCCAGCGTGCGTTCGCCGATGCGGCCGGCCACCTGCATCGGCCCCACCAGCGCGGCCAGCAGCACGGCGGTGGCCGCGCTGTGGCCGAGCGACCGCAGCAGCGGAATCAGGTTGATCGCCAGCGCCGAAAAGATGAAGACATTGGCCGAGAAGGCCAGCGCCAGCTTCCAGAACGCCGGGTGGCGGATCGCCTCGGCCAGCGTGTGGCTGTCGCGCGGCGCGTTCACGCACACGGGCGCGCGCGCGGCGTCGCGTCCCAGCCAGAGATGCAGCGGCAGGCAGGCGGCCAGCTGCAGCGCCGCGTAGGCCAGGTAGGTGTCGCGCCAGCCGATGCGCGCCGCGACGAACTGGGTCAGCGGCCAGAAGATGGTGCTGGCGAAGCCGGCGAACAGCGTCAGGTTCGAGATCGCGCGCGGCGCGCCCAGCTCGATCTTGCGGTTGATGGTGGCGAAGGCCGCCTCGTACAGGGTCAGGGCCATCGCCAGCCCGATCAGGGTCCAGGCGCCGAAGTAGGAAGCCGGCGTGGCGCATTGCGACAGCCAGGCCAGGCCCAGCGCGCTGGCCAGCGAGCCGGCCGCCATGACCCCGCGTCCGCCGTGGCGGTCGACCAGCGCGCCGACCGGCGTCGCCGCCAGGCCCGCTACCAGCAGGCTCCAGGAAAACGCGGCGAAGGCGGTTTCGGCGGAGATGCCGAGCTCGCGGCCGATCGATGGGGCCAGGACGGCGAAGGCGTAGTACAGCGATCCCCACGATGCGATCTGCGTGAAGGCGAGGATGCCGACGGTCTTGCGGGCGGACGACAAGCTGTTTCTCCTGGAGCGATGGGCGAACGCTCAGCAACAGGCGGCGTCGGCAGCCTTCACTGTACAGCAGGCCGTGCTTTGCTGCTGGTAGGCCCGCCGGGTGTTGCAGACGCCGGTTTCCGGCAGGTCGAGCTGGACGTCGTCGGCGGCCGCAATGTCTCCCGCCAGGGCCGCCACCACCGAGCGCACCTGCTCGTAGCCGGTGGCCAGCAGGAAGTTCGGCGCGCGGCCGTAGCTCTTGGCGCCGACCGCGTAGTAGCCGGGCTCCGGATGGGCCAGCTCGCGATGGCCGTGCGGGCGCACGGTGCCACAGCTGTGCTCGTTGGGATCGATCAACGGCGCCAGCGCATCGGTGCTCTCCAGCCACGGGTCGTGGCGCGTGCGCAGCTCGCGCGTCAGCGACAGGTCGGGCCGGGCGCCGGTGGCGCACACGATCTCGTCAATCCCGTCGATGCGGTGGCCGACGGCATCGATCACGCTGATGCGCCCTTCGGTTTGCACCAGGCGCACGATGGGGAAGTCCTGGCGCATCTCGAGTTGCCCGGTGTCGCGCAGCGCCTGCAAGCGCTGCCCCAGCCGTCCGCGCGCCGGCAGGCCGTCGGCGGCGCCGCCGCCGAACACGCGCGCCAGCTGGCTGCCGCGCGTCGCCCACACCAGCTGGGTGGCGGGATGTTCAACGGCCAGTTGGGCCAGCGCCAGCAGGGTGCCGGCGGCGGAGTGGCCGGCGCCGACCACCAGCACACGCCGGCCGGCATAGCGGGCGCGCCTGCTGCCCAGCACGTCGGGCATGCCGTAGGCGATGCGCGCCGCCAGCGCGGCTTCGCCGAGCGCCGGGATGCCGCTCGCGCCGAGCGGATTGGGCTGCGACCAGGTGCCGGTGGCGTCGATCACGGCGCGCGCGGCGAACTCGCGCGGGCCGTCCGGCGTCTCGGCGCGGATCAGGAAGGGCGCTTCCGTGCGTCCGCGGGTCTTGACCTTGTCGGTGCCGGCGCGGGTGATCGCGGTCACGCGGTGGCGCAGTCGCAGCACGCCGGCAATGCCGGGCAGGGCGGCCAGCGGCGCCAGGTAGGCGTCGCGCAGCGCGCCGGCGGTCGGCAGGGCATCCGGGTCGGGCATGGTCCAGCCGGCGTCTTCGAGCAGGCGGCGCGCGGCCTTGTCGACGTTATAGCGCCAGGGCGAGAACAGCTGCACGTGGCGATAGCTGTCGAGGTTGGCGCCGACGGCGTCGCCGGCTTCCAGCAGCAGGGGCGTCATGCCGCGTGCGCGCAGGTGCGCGGCGGCGGCGAGTCCGACGGGGCCGGCGCCGAGCACGGCGACGGGAAGGGTGGCATCGATCTGGTGCATGGCAGCTCTCCTATTCGTTATTCGTTATTCGTCATTCGACGAAATAAGAATATGCCCTTTGTCATGAAGCTGTCAAATTATTTCGATAATATTCGAAGGGTCTACCAAACTTCGCTATAATTCGATAACCATGGAAACGATCAAGGAAACCCGCATGGATAACAAGGCCGCCATCGCCGCGCTGGCCGCGCTGGCCCAGGAATCGCGGCTGGCCACGTTCCGGCTGCTGGTGCAGGCCGGCCCCGCCGGCATGGCGGCCAGCAGGATCGCCGAGGCGCTCGGCATGCCGGCATCCTCGCTGTCCTTCCACCTGAAAGAACTGAGCCACGCGGGCCTGATCACGCCGCGCCAGGAAGGCCGCTTCATCATTTATGCGGCGCAGTTCGACACCATGAACGGCCTGCTCGCCTTCCTCACCGAGAACTGCTGCGGCGGCAACCCCTGCACGCCCGTGTGCGGCGCCGCCACCTGAAAGACCACATGAACGTCCTCTTCCTCTGTACCGGCAACTCCTGCCGCTCGCTCATCGCCGAAGCCGTCTTCAACCACCTCGCGCCACCCGGCTGGCAAGCGCTGAGCGCGGGCAGCCAGCCCACCGGGCGCCTGAATGCGCGCGCCCTGCAGCTGCTGGCGGACAAGGGCATCCCGACCGAAGGCTATTACAGCAAGTCGTGGGAAGCGCTGCCGCTCACGCCCGACATCGTCGTCACCGTCTGCGCCAGCGCGGCCGGCGAGACCTGTCCGGCCTATCTCGGGCAGGTAACGCGCACCCACTGGGGTGTCGAGGATCCCAGCCACGTCGAAGGCACGCTTGAAGAAATCGGCGCGGCCTTCGAGCGCGCCTACGCGATCCTGCGTGCGCGGATCGAAGCCTTCCTGGCGCTGCCGCTGGACATGCTCGCGCAGGACCGCGCCCGCCTCAAGGCGGAGCTGGACCGCATCGGCGCCCTGCTGCCGGCCTGACGCGGGGGACCGAGCTTGCTGCCCGCCTTCCTGATCTTCCTGGCCACCCTGATCCTCGTCATCTGGCAGCCGCGCGGCCTCGGCATCGGCTGGAGCGCGTCCGCCGGGGCGCTCGCCGCCCTGCTGGCCGGCGTGATCCAGCCGTCCGACATCCCGGTGGTCTGGAACATCGTCTGGAACGCCACCGGGGCCTTCGTGGCCGTGATCGTCATCAGCCTGCTGCTGGACAAGGCCGGTTTTTTCGAGTGGGCCGCCCTGCACGTGGCGCGCTGGGGCGCCGGCAATGGCCGGCGCCTGTTCATCCTGCTGGTGCTGCTGGGCGCGGCCGTCGCCGCGCTGTTCGCCAACGACGGCGCCGCGCTGATCCTGACGCCGATCGTGATCGCGATGCTGGTCGCCCTGCGCTTTTCCGCACGCGCCACGCTCGCCTTCGTGATGGCCGCGGGCTTCATCGCCGATACCGCCAGCCTGCCGCTGGTGGTGTCGAACCTCGTCAATATCGTCTCGGCCGACTACTTCGGCATCGGCTTCGCGCGCTATGCCGCGGTCATGGTGCCGGTCAACCTGGTGTCGGTGGCCGCCACGCTCGCCGCCCTGGTCTGGTTCTTCCGCAAGGACATCCCGGCCGATTACGACCTGGCCCAGCTCAGGCGCCCGTCGGAGGCCATCCACGACCGCGCCACCTTCGTTGCCGGCTGGTGGGTGCTCGCGATGCTGCTGGCCGGCTTCTTCTGGCTGGACGCCGCCGGCATCCCGATCAGCGCGGTGGCAGCGGTGGGCGCCGTGCTGCTGCTGGCGGTGGCCGCGCGCGGCCACCGGATCTCGACCCGCGAAGTGCTGCGCGGGGCGCCATGGCAGGTGGTCGTGTTCTCGCTGGGGATGTACCTGGTGGTCTATGGACTGCGCAATGCCGGCCTGACCGACTACCTCACGGCCTTGCTGGAGCGCTGCGCCGAGTATGGCGTGTGGGGCGCCGCCCTCGGCACCGGCTTCATCACGGCCATTCTGTCCTCCATCATGAACAACATGCCGACCGTGCTGGTGGGGGCGCTGGCGATCGATGCCACCGCGACCACCGGCGCCGTGCGCGAAGCCATGGTGTACGCCAACGTGATCGGCGCCGACCTGGGGCCGAAGATCACGCCGATCGGCAGCCTGGCCACCCTGTTGTGGCTGCACGTGCTGGCGGCGAAGAACATCCAGGTCTCGTGGGGGTACTATTTCCGGGTCGGCGTCGTACTGACGCTGCCGATCCTGCTGGTCACCCTGTGCGCGCTGGCCCTCCGACTTAGCTGAGAAAGATCATGGAACGCATACCGGAACTCCCGAACATCCACCCGGAACAGCTCGACATGCCGAGCATGGACAAGCTGGCCCCCGTCGGCGACATGAACCATCCGCCGCGCATCCTGATGCTGTACGGCTCGCTGCGCGAGCGCTCCTTCAGCCGCTTCCTGACGCATGAGGCGGCGCGCATCCTCGAGCACTTCGGCGCCGAGGTGAGGATCTTCGACCCCATGGAGCTGCCGATGGCCGGCAGCGTGCCGGAGACGCATCCGAAAGTGGTCGAGCTGCGTGAGCTGTCGCTGTGGTCGGAAGGGCAGGTGTGGTGCAGCCCCGAGCGTCACGGCGCAATCACGGCGGTGATGAAGAACCAGATCGACTGGATTCCGCTGGAGCAGGGGGCGTTGCGCCCGAGCCAGGGCCGCACCCTGGCGGTGATGCAGGTGTGCGGCGGCTCGCAGTCCTTCAACGTGGTGAACACGATGCGGCTGCTGGGGCGCTGGATGCGTATGTTCACGATCCCGAACCAGTCCTCGGTGCCGATGGCCTATAAAGAGTTCGACGAGGCGGGGCGCATGCGTCCTTCGGCCTATTACGACCGCGTGGTGGACGTGATGGAAGAGCTCTTCAAGATCACCCTGCTGATGCGCGGGCGCACCGACTACCTCACCGACCGGTATAGTGAGCGCAGCGAGCGCGCTGTCCGTCGCATCGACGCGCAGATCGCGAAGCTATAGGAAAGGCGATGACACCGCAGCGCGTACGACTGAGCAGGAAGAAGGGCTGGAAGCTGCCGCCCGACACGGTGTCGGTGGCGCGTCCCGGGCGCTGGGGCAATCCGTTCTCGGTGATGCCGGATGCCGTGCCGGGCACGCCGGTGGGCACGCGCGGTGGCAAGCAATACACGGCCATGCCGAGCGTGGCCGAAGCGGTGGCCGCCTACCGGCGCTGGATCGAAGAGAGTCCGGAGGGACAACAGCTGGCCGCGCGGGCGCGCGCGGCGCTGCGCGGCAAGAACCTGGCCTGCTGGTGCCCGCTCGACGGGCCTTGCCATGCCGAAGTCTTGTTGGACATCGCCAACCGCTGAGCGGCTTACTTGGCCGCCACCACGCTGCCGATGCCCGACACCGACTTGTTCACCACGCGCGGGTTGCCGTAGTAGGTGAGGTTGCCCATGCCGCGCACGTTGGCATTGAGCTTGTCCCTGGCATGGATGTGCACCGAACCGATGCCTTCGAAGCTCACGTTGGCTTCCTGCGCCAGCAGGGCCTTGGTGTCGACCTCGCCCACGCCCTGGGCGCGCAGGCGCAGTTCGCGCACTTCGCCGTCGATGGCCAGGCGCCCGGCGCCGCGGTAATTGACATCCAGGCGCTCGCCACGAATATTGTTCAGACGCATCACGCCGGCGCCTTCACCCTTGAAGGTCTGCAGCGAGGGCAGGGTCACGACCACGCGGTCGCTGCTTTCCAGGCTGTTGCGCGTGCTGTCCTTCATGTCCAGGCGCAGTTCGCCGTCCACCACTTCGCTGGTGACGCGCGCGATGAAGCGCGGGTCGCCCTGCACCTTGAGCGAAAACGACTTGCCGGCTTCCACCACCAGGCTGACCGGGCCGTGCACGGCGATGCCCTTGAACGGGGTAACACTACGTACTTGCTCATCAGCATGGGCCGTGACCGAAGCGAGGGACAGGACGGCGGCGAGGATCAGGCGTTGCATGTTGGTCTCCGGTTAAGTGGTATGAATCCATTGTAGGGAGACGCGAAGCGGCCGGGTGCCGTTTGCGACGAACTGCAAGAATGCGAGGCTGGACGGTTGCGAAACTGGAATGTACGTACTGCGCGCGCATGATGTCAATACGTCTATGTGCGCTGTTGCACATTCGTCCTGCCAGATCATGAAAAATAGGTGCGCACGATTGATTCCGTGGCAATATTGTCGAGGAGTTAAGGCTATAATTTTCTTCGTCCACTTGCGTAGCCGATACCATGCACATCTCCACTGTTACCCTACCTGAAATGAAGCTCGCCGGGCTGCCGCTTGCAGGTCCGCTCTCAGATCTGGAAGCGGATATGCCGGACATCTGGAGCACCTTCCTGGAGCGCGAAAGCGAACTGGGCGAAACCAATGGGCTGCGCTACGGCGTGAGCCTGCAAGACAAGCAGGGCGTGCGCATCGAATGCATCGCCGCCGAAGTCGACGACCTCAATGCGCTGCCGCCGGGCATGATCGGGATCCGCATCCCGGAGCGCCGCTATGCGATGCTGACGCACCGCGGGCCGGTGACGCGCGTGCAGGCCACCTACCTGACCGGCCATGCCGCCATCGAGCAGCTGGGCATGGTGCAGGACGAGGAAGGCTGGCGCATCGAGCGCTACGACCGCCGCTATACCCCGACGCTCCACGACGGCAACCGTCCGGACAACGCCTACGACATCCTGATTCCGCTGCTGTGACGGGTTTGCCCTGCGCGTGCGCGGCACGTTCGCAGGGCAAGAAATTGGTGCCGGTATATTTCCCGACCGCCGGCGCCGGTAGGGCGGCCTGCGCCGCCAGCTTCCCTTCCCAAGGACAAGCGTATTCTGCCTACCGATTGTGACAGGCGTTTGACGCGTTTCGACGCGCGCACGGCGATGCGGCCACTGCTCGACGTGAAAATTTCAGTAAGGCTACCGCGCGCTGTTCCACAAGTCGCACAGCTACACTCGAAACGCTCGACATCGCCCGATGTCAAACCGACAGGTGAGGCCGCATGGCCGAGCCCGGCGCGGCAGCCCCAACCACCATTCATAATCAGGAGATCCATCATGCAGAAGAAACAGGCCCTCAAGCAGTTGCTCGCAGTTGGCGTCGTGGCCGCCATGTTCAGCGCCGCCGGCGTGCAGGCCCAGACCACTGGCCAGAGCGCCCAGTCGATGAGCAACCAGAGCGCGACCGGCAACCCGAACCTGACCGGCAAGACCGCCGCCGACGGCACCGTCAACAACACCAGCAGCCAGGGCACGGAAGACCGCAGCGCGCAGACCGGCGCCCAGGGCAGCTCCGGCAGCCAGGGCAGCACCCGCGCCGAGGGCGCCAAGTCGCATACTTCGGATTCGATGCAGTCCACTTCGGGCGCCTCGGGCGCCGCCGGCGCCACCGCGTCCGGCGCGGCCAAGCTGAGCGCCGCCGACAAGAAGGCGATGTCGGACATGGCCATCGCCAACATGGCTGAAATCGAAACCGGCAAGCTGGCACTGAGCAAGAGCCAGAATGCCGAAGTGAAGACCTTCGCCCAGCAGATGATCGACGACCACGGCAAGGTCCTGTCCGAACTGCAGACCCTGGCCCAGACCAAGGGCGTGACCCTGCCGACCGAACTCGACGCCAAGCACAAGGCGATGGCCGCCAAGCTGGAAAAACTCAGCGGAGATGCCTTCGACAAGCAGTACATGCAGATGGCCGGCCTGAAAGACCACAAGGATACCCACGCCAAGCTGCAGAAGATCAGCAAGAGCGCCAAGGATCCCGACGTGAAGGCCGCCGCCGAAAAGACCATCCCGACGGTCGAGCAGCACCTGAAGGCCGCCCAGCAGATGTCGTCGGCCAAGTCCGGCACGACCTCGGGCAAGTAAGCAGCAGGCACGCGGGCTGCCGGCCGGGCAGCCGCGCTTTACCCGCCGGCGGCCGTGCATGCGCCCGCCGGCCCACACGCAAGTGTCAAGGAGAATCCCATGCAGAAAACACTGCGTATCCACCGTGTACTGGCGCTGTCGATCGCGGGCGCCCTGTTCGCCGCCGGCGCAAGCCAGGCCCAGGCCCAGGCGGTCACCCCAGCGACGGCGCCGGCCGCCGCCGCTGCTCCCGCAGGCAACGCCAGCAAACTGGACCGTTCAGACCGCAAGGTCCTCGAAATGATGGCCGAGGCTAATATCGCCGAGATCAACGCCGGCAAGCTGGCCTTGTCGAAGGCCAGCAATCCCGAGGTCAAGGCCTATGCCCAGCGCATGGTCGACGAACACACCAAATTCCTGGCCGAAGTGCAGGCAATGGCCCAGGCCAAGGGCGTCGAACTGCCGACAGAGTCGAACGTGAAGCACAAGGCCAAGGAAGCCATGCTCAAGGCGCTGAGCGGCGACATCTTCGACCGCACCTACGTGAAACAGTCGGGCCGGCGCGACCACCGCGTCACGCACGAGAAGCTGCGCGAGGACATCGACAAGATCAAGGATGCGGATATCAAGGCCCTGGCCATGAAGATGCGCCCGATCGTCGAGCAGCACCTGATGGCGGCGGACGAAATCATCGCCCGCACGGCGCGCAACGCCACCGGCACGGCCGGCACGCCGGGCAACGACACCACCACCATCACTGGCAAGGAACCGATCCCGAACAAGAAGTAGTTCGCCGTACCGATCCTGCGCGGCATTCCGCATCAGCGTTGCGTGATCTGGTCCACCGGACCAGATCACCCTTTCCATTTCCCGTCGATGCGCCCGATGTCGATCTCGATCCCGACGATCGCCTTGAGCATCCCGTCGATATAGGCGGGCGGCGCTTCCGCCACCGACCACGGATGCGCCTGGCCGGCTTCATGGTGGCGCGTCTGCCCGTGCAGGAAGTCCAGCAGCCATCCCGGGTCCTCGATCGCGCGCAGGCGCCCGTGCACGTGCACCACGTGGTAGTCCCAGGTCGGCACCACCTTGCCGCCGCTGGCGGCTTTTTCCCGCGGGTCCGGCGGCACGTAGGCGGCGGGGCCGCGGAACACGGCCAGCACCTGCTGGCCGGCGCGGCGCCACACCGGGTTGGCGCGGGCCACGTGGGCGCGCAGCAGGCCCAGGCCTGCCGCGCCGCCTTCGACGAACTCGAAGGGCAGGTGGTCGGCATCCGGCGCCTCGCCATCCCGGGTGACGAGCATGCCCAGGGCATGCTCCCTGATGAGCGAGCGCATGGCCCGCGGGTCTTGCTGGCGGTGGCGCGTCGGCAGGTACATCAGCCGCCCTCCATGACCACGACCTCGGTCTTGAGCGAGTTCGCGATATAGCAGCGCGCATGGGCCGCATGGTGCAGGGCCGCCAGCTCCGGCCCGGATGGCCGGCGCGCGCCGGCAAACGCGATGAGGGGGCGCAGTTCGATGCGCGTCATCGCCATGCGGCCCGCTTCGCCGGCGCCGAGATAACCCACGGCCCGGTCCAGATAGCTGTCCACCGTGAAGCCCTGCTCCCTCGCCAGGGACAGGAAGAACAGCATGTGGCAGCTCGAGGCGGCGGCCACCAGCGCTTCCTCGGGATCGAGCGCCGCCGGGTCCGACATCGGCAGGGGCACCGACAGGGGCGAGGACGAGGCCCGCAGCCGCAGGCCGCCGTCGAACTGCCAGTCATGGGCGCGGCTGTAGCGCCCGTCCAGGAAAGCCTGGCCGGCGCGCTGCCAGCTGACTTGTGCTTCGAACGCTTTCATTTGTCCTCCGTGACGGCCAAGCCTCATCTTACGAGGCCACGTGGCTTGCCCAAAGTACCAATCCGCGCGAAGATGGGCGTACCAATGCCATGCACATCGACGACCTGATCGCCGCCGCGCCGCTCGAGCGCGCCACCACGACTCCCCTGTTCCGCCAGCTCTATGCGCGGCTGAAGGACGCCATCCTGCACGGACGCCTGGCGCCCGGCACGCGCCTGCCGGCCACGCGCACGCTGGCGCGGCAATTGCAGGTGTCGCGCCAGACCGTATTGGCCGCCTACGAGCAGTTGACGGCCGAGGGCTACCTGCGCGGCGGGGTGGGGCAGGGCAGCTTCGTGGACGCCAGCCTGCCGGCCGTGCGCCCGGGGCCGGGCCGCGCCGGCGCCGCGCCCGGCGCG
>NZ_JBKBOV010000045.1:0-44953 GCF_046293535.1 Massilia sp.
AACTCGCCCGCCACCACCGCGAAGCCGCGGCCCCGCTCGCCGGCGCGCGCCGCGTACAGCGGTTCGAGTTCGCTGTTCCTCACCGTATCGGCCGTCTGCAGCGCACGTTCGATGCTGTTCACGCGCGCCACCGAGAACGCTGCGAGGATGAGGGTGAGCGACAGGATCAGGGCGAACGCCGTGCTTAGCCTGCTTGCAATACCCGCGTGCTGGAAGAAGCGCATGCCAGCCTTTTCAGGTAAATGGACGGAAAGTTATTAACAAACCAATTGAAACTGATTAAATTGGGCATGATTGCGTATGCGAAATTTCTTGAAGACAACTTAATTTGAGCTATTTGTGTATACCTGAAAGGAATCTATGGAATGCGTGTTTTAAAATGAGGATTTTCGTCATTTCGGGTATACTTCAAGGGATAACCAGGACCGCTAATGCAGAGCAAGTTTACCGAAGAGGACCCGATCCTCACTACCAGTGCCGCGGCGCGCATGCTGGGCGTCGCAACCAGCACCGTTCAATTATGGATGGAGAGTGGCGCTATTCCTTCTTGGAAAACCCCGGGAGGACATCGGCGCACCCGTCAAAGTACGATCCAGGCCATGCTGGACCGTGCAGGCCCCTTGTCGGGCGCGCTTTCCGGCGAAACGCCGGTGCAGGCGCCGACCGATCCCGAATTCATCCTCCAGGGTGACGTGACCTTCCCGGTCATCGCCGACGAGCCGCAGCGCCTGGCCGCGCTGGCGGCCTCGCGCCTGGTCGACAGCCCGCAGGAAGAGCGCTTCAACCGCATCGTCCGCCTGGCCGCGACCGTGACCGCTTCGCCGATCGCCCTGGTGTCGCTCCTGACCGCGCGCCGCCAGTGGTTCAAGGCCAGGGTCGGCCTGGGACCGCAGGAAACGCCGCGCGAATGGGCCTTCTGCTCGCACGCGATCCTGCAGGATGCGCCCTTCATGGTCGAAGACGCCGCCACTGACGAGCGCTTCCGCGAGAATCCGCTGGTGCTGGCCGAGCCGCACATCCGCTTCTATGCCGGCGTGCCGCTGCGCGACCGTTCCGGCCTGCCGATGGGTACCTTGTGCGTGATCGATCGCGAGCCGCGCCGCCTGCGCTCGGCCGAGTTGCAGGCGCTGTGCGACCTGGCCGATATCGCTTCTTCCGAGTTCCAGGCAAAGGTGGCTTGAGCCGGACGCAACAATGCGCGACATTGTGGCGTCCCCGATCCGGTATGCTGGTCGGCACTGACCACCATTCGGAGACCGCCATGAAGCTTGCCGCCGCCGTATTGACCCTCGCAGTTTGCATCCAGCCTGCCAGCGCGCAGGAAAGCGCCGCCCAGGCCGCCGCCACGGCGGCACAGGACTGGCTGGTCCTGGTCGATGCGGGCGACTATGCCGCCAGCTGGACCCAGGGCGCCGCCGCGTTTCGCAGCGCGGTGACCCAGTCCCAATGGAGCGAGGCGATGGGCGCCGTGCGCGCCCCGTTCGGCGCAGTCAAGTCGCGCAAGCTGGTGTCGGCGCAGCCCACCCGCCAGTTGCCGGGCGCGCCCGCCGGCGAGTACGTGGTCATCCAGTACCAGACCGAGTTCGCCGCCAGGACCGGCACCGAAACCGTGATCCCGATGCGCGAGGCCGGCGGTGGTTGGAAGGTGTCGAGCTACTTCATCAAATAGACCCGTTACCTAGAACTGCCCGCCGGTCAGCTTCCATAGCTGCGTCGGCAGGGCCGCCGGCGCATCCGGCTTGAAAAAGGCCGAATCCTGGATGTGCGAGGCGGTCACGTAGACCGTGCCGTCCGGGCCTTGGGTGAAGGTGTCCGGCCAGCGCAGGCGTTCGTCCCGTACCAGCACTTCAGGCCGGCCCGCCGGGCCGGCGTCGAGGTCGCGCACTTTCACCGCGTCGTCCTCGACGGCGCTGAGCAGCATCCGGTTGGTCCCGCGCGGAATCAGGAGGCCGTCCGAGACGCCGTTCTTGCCGAACTCCTCGACCTCGGCGCCCAGGTCCTGCCCCTGCAGTCCCTTGCCCGTAAGCGTGGAGGTGGCGATGCGATACAGGGTGTCGCCCTTGATCGCCTGCCAGTACAGCCACTGCCCGTCATCGGACAAGGCGATGCCGTCGGCCGAGAACTCGACGCCGCGCCCGTCAGGCCGGCGCAGCTCCTGGCCGTCGGCCTTCACGTTCAGGCCTTTCTTCATCTGGGTCGATGGATGGCCGTCGAGCAGGCGCGTGGTCTTGCCGCTGGCCAGGTCGACGACCAGGATCGCCCCGACCACGCCCGAGTCGGTGATGAAGGCGTACTTGCCGTCGTGCGAGAAGCGCACGTCGTTCAGGTAGGACCCCTGCGGGGCCGCTTCCTCGTCGAAAGCGATGCTGCGCTCGACCCGGTCGCTGGCCAGGTCGATCTGCACCAGCTTGGCGCCGTTCGAGACCAGGTGCGCTTGCGCCGGCGCGGCCGGATCCAGCACCCACAGGCTGCCGCGGCCGTCGGCCACGATGCTCTGCACGCATACCCAGTGCCGGTCCGGCGTCAGTTCGTCCTTGCGCGCGTTGCGCCAGGCATTCCATGCTTCGTCCGGATAAGGGCGCAGGCTGCCGTCCTTCCCCAGTTCGGCCACCGAGACCGCGGTGTCCTCGGTCCAGCGCGGAAAGTTCACGAAGATGCGCCCGTCCTCCGAGACCGAGACGCCGGTCACCTGGTGATCGAAGGCCGCGACCTGTTCGATCGTCCATGTCGATTGCCCGCTCATGCTGCTCCTCTCATGGCTTGTGGCGCGCCGCGGCGGCGCGGCGCGCGCTTGGGTTTGTCCTCCTTCGCGGGTGCCGCCCTGGCGCGCTCCTGTTCCTGTTCACGGCGCAGGCGCTGCTGCAGCATGGCCAGCACCGCGGCCTCCTCGGGCTGCAGGGCGTGCAGGTCTTCCGTCAGTTCCTGCTCGGTACGTTCGCGCAGGCTTTCCAGCACCGCGCCGTCGAGGTAGGCGTCGAGCACCACCGGGTGCACGTAGCACTTGCGGCAGACCGAAGGCGTGTTGCCGAGCTTTTCGGCCACCGATTCGATCGCGCGCACGATGTTCTTCTTGGCCTGGGCCTCGGAGTCGAACTTCTCGAACTCCTGCAGGGCCAGGGCGGCCAGCACCGTGCCCGACCAGGTGCGGAAATCCTTGGCGGTATAGTCCTCGCCGGTGATCGAGCGCAGGTAGTCGTTGACGTCGCTCGAGTCGATGGTGTGGGTTTCGCCCTCGTCGTCCACATACTGGAACAGTTCCTGGCCGGGCAGGTCGCGCGAGCGCCGGACGATGCGCGCCACCCGGCGGTCGTGCACCTGCACCTTGTGGTAGACGCCGCTCTTGCCGCGAAAGCGGAACTCGACGTCGCTGCCGTCGACCTTGGCGTGGCGGTTGCGCAGGGTGGTCAGGCCGAAGGATTTGTTGGTGCGCGCATATTCTTCGTTGCCGACGCGCATCATGGTTGCCTCGAGCAGGTAGACGATGGTGGCCAGCATCTTTTCGCGCGGCATGCCCGGCAGCGACAGGGCGCGGTCGACTTCCTTGCGGATGCCCGGGAGGGCCTGGCCGAAGCTCAGCATGCGTTCGTACTTGACTTCGTCGCGCGCGGCGCGCCACTTCGGGTGGTAGCGGTACTGCTTGCGGCCGCGGGCGTCGCGGCCGGTGGCTTGCAGGTGGCCATTGGCCTGCGGGCAGATCCAGACGTCCTGCCAGGCCGGCGGGATCGCCAGCGACTTGATGCGCCCGAGCGTCGCTTCGTCGGTGACCGGGTCGCCGCCGGCGTCGAGGTAGCGGAAACCGTCGCCTGCCTTTTCGCGCCGGATGCCGGGCCGGTCGTCGTGGACGTAGCGCAGGCCGGCGGCTTTCGCGGCGGCGGGTGGATCGCTGAGCGGATTGTCGGCACCGGCCTTGTCTTCGCTGTGCATGGGGCTTCCTTCCAGTCTGGTTGCCCGATCCTACGCCGAAGCGGCGGTGCGCGCCGTACGCGAGCTAACGTAGCGCTAGTGCTTGCCGGTGCCCTGGTAGCGCGCTTCGACCAGGTCGATCTCGCGCACCAGGCGGCGCGCTGTCTCGTCGGAAATCTGCCGGTTGCGCGCCATCCGCAGCAGCACCTGGCGCTCGGCCGCCAGTGCCGCCAGCCGGTAGTGGCGTTCGGCTTCCTCGGCCACCCGCGCCCGGCCCGGATGGCTGCTGTCGCCGGCCCCGCCGAGCCGGTGCTGGTACATGCCACGCACCTGTTCGGCGGCGCTGGCGTGGAGGTCGGCATCCTTCGCGTCGAAGGGCTGGGGCGGGCCGGCGCCGTCGATGGCGCCCAGCGCCGCCAGCGCGGCGGCCTGGCGCGCCCGGTCCTCCTCGTCGTGGAGGGCGGTTTCCGGCGGCAGTTCGAGGCCGTGCAGCACGCGCGGCAGGCCGATGCTGGCCACCACCAGCGAAATGACGATGACGGCGCTGGCCAGGAACACCGCCAGGTCGCGTCCCGGGAAGGGTTCGCCCCCCGGCAGCGCCAGCGGCAGGGTGAGGATGCCGGCCAGGGTGATGGCGCCGCGCACCCCGGCCAGCGAGGTGGCCAGGATCAGGCGCTTGCGCGGCATGAGCCCCTCGCGTCCCTGGCGCCGCGCCGCCGCCGTCGACAGCCGCAGCGAGACCCAGACCCAGGCCAGGCGCAGCGCGATCAGCCCGAAGCTGATGGCCAGCGCATGTCCGGCCAGCCACCAGAAGCCGTGCGGCAGCGCCAGGCCCGGGCCGGCGACGGCCGCGCGCACGGCATTTTCCACGATCGCGGGCAGCTGTTCGCCCAGCAGCACGAACATCACGCCGTTGAGCGCGAACTGCACGGTATCCCAGACCACGTTGCGGCGCACCCGGGTGGTCGCCAGCGCCCGCCCGCTGAGCTCCACGTAGCTCATCGTGACGCCGGCGGCGACCGCCGCCAGGATGCCCGAGGCGCCGATGTGCTCGGCCACCAGGTAGGCGCCGAAGGGCAGCAGCAGGTTGAGCAGGATCGGGGCGCCGGGCTCCTCGCCGAAGCGCTTGGCCAGCAGGCGCTGCACGCCGGCCATGGCCAGCGTGACGAGCACGCCTGCGGCGATGCCGGCCAGCGCCACCCACAGGAAGGTCAGGGCCGCACTCGACAGCGAAAAGCTCCCTGTGAGGGCGGCCGCCACGGCGAAGCGGAAGCACACCAGGCCGCTGGCGTCGTTGAGCAGCGACTCGCCTTCGAGGATGTGCATCAGGCGTGGCGGGATCGGCACCCGCGCCGCGATCGACCCGACCGCCACCGGGTCGGTCGGGGCCAGGATCGCGGCCAGGGCGAAGGACACGGCCAGCGGCAGTTCGGGAATCAGCCAGTGGATCAGGAAGCCGGCGCCGAGCACCGTGAACAGCACCAGGCCGAGCGCCAGCTGGAGGATCACGCCCTTGTCGCGGAACAGCCCGACCTTGGGAATGCGCCAGCCGTCCAGGAACAGCAACGGCGGCAGGAACAGGATGAAGAAAACGTGCGGATCGAGCCGCACCGGGTGCCAGCCCATGCTGGCGATCAGGACGCCGAGCCCGATCTGGACCAGCGGCAGGGGCAGCGCGACCGGCAGCAGCCGCACCAGGTAGCCGCTTGCCACTACCGCCAGCAACATGGCCAGCACCACCCCGACTTCGCCCATGCCCGCCCCTCGACCCAAAGCCCGATGATATGCGAAGCGCCGCCGCGGCGGCGTCGCCTACGGCAAGCCCGGCTGGCCTCAAGCGCCGGCCGGCGCCGCCCCGGCCGAAGCCAGCAGCTCGCTCAGCTGCACCGTATTGACCGGTTTGACCATGTAATGGTCGAAGCCCGCGTCATGAGCGGCGTCGCGGTCCTGCTGGCGGCCGTAGCCGGTGGCGGCGACGAGCAGGGCGCCGGCGGTCTGCGGCAGGCGGCGCAGCCGGCGCGCCAGTTCGTTGCCGTCCAGGTCGGGCAGGCCGATGTCGAGCAGGCAGACCTGGGGCGAGAACACTTTCGCCACCTCGATCGCATCGAAGGCGTTGTAGGCGATCTCCACCCGGTGTCCGCTGGAAGCCAGGAACAGGTTGAGGGTATGGGCGGCATCGAGGTTGTCGTCCACCACCAGCACGCGCAGCGGCGCCTGGGCGCTGGCCGCATGGCGCACCGCGTCCGCTACCGTCGCATCGGTTTCCTGTTCGAAGCGCGGCAGGCGCACGGTGAAGGTGCTGCCCTTGCCGAGTCCCGGGCTGGCCGCGCTGACGCTGCCGCCGTGCAGCTCGACCAGGCTGCGCGCCAGCGCCAGGCCCAGGCCCAGGCCGCCCTGCGAGCGGTCCGGGGTGCGCTCGGCCTGGGTGAACAGGTCGAACACGCGCTCGACCAGCGCCGGTTCCATGCCGATGCCGTCGTCGGCCACCGACAGCACGTAGCTGTCCTCGCTCTGCGCCAGGCGCAGTACGATATGGCCGCCCTCGGGCGTGTACTTGGTGGCGTTGCCCAGCAGGTTGGCCACCACCTGCACCAGGCGCTTGTGGTCGCCCTTCACGCGCACCGGCTCGCTCGGCAGGTCGAGCACCACCTTGTGGCGCCGCGCGTTGAACAGCGGCCGGATCTGCTCGGCCGCGTCGTCCACCACCTTGCGCAGGTCCAGCACCCCGGTCGACAGCGAGACCAGGCCGCGCGTGACGCGCGAGACGTCCAGCAGGTCGTCCACCAGGCTGGTCATGTGCTCGACCTGGCGCGCGATGATGGCGCAGGTCTGGGTGATCTGGGCGTTGTCCGAATGCAGCAGCTTGAGCAGGTGGGCGCCGGTGCTGATCGGCGCCAGCGGGTTGCGCAGCTCGTGGGCCAGCATCGCCAGGAACTCGTCCTTGCGCTGGTCGGCCGCGCGCAGTTCGCGTTCGGCCTGGCTGCGCGCCGCTTCCTTGGCCTGCAGCGCGGCCGCCATCTCGTCGAGGGCGGCGGCCAGGCGGCCGATTTCCTCGTTGCCGTGGCTGATGCCCGAGCGCGCCTGCAAGTCGCCGGCGGCGATGCGGCGCGCGGTGTCCATCAGCTTGCGCACCCGCTGCACGATCAGGATGTCGCCGGCCAGCCAGGCCGCCAGCAGGGCCAGCATGGTGGTCACGCCCAGGCCCAGCAGCGACATCAGCTGGGCCTCGCGCGCCGCCGCGGTGATGGTCTCGACCGGCACGCCGATGGTCACGGTGTACTCCGACAGCGAAGGGCCGCCCACGCGGGCGAACGCGTGCAGGCGCTCGATGCCGTCCTCGCCGCGCAGCAGCACCGGGCGCAGCGCCGGATCGCGCATGGCCGCCAGCAGAGGCGCGCTGATCTTCTTGCCGAACCAGCGCTCCGGGTCGGGCCGGCGCGAGATCAGGAGGCCGTTGGCGTCGGCCGTCTCCAGGATCGAACCGGCCGGCAGGTTGATGTCGTTGACGAAGGTGTCGAGCCCGGCCAGGTCCATGGCCGAGAACACCACCGCCACCACGCGCCCGGCGCGGTCGGTGACGGGATAGGTGAGGTTGATCGTATGACGCCGGATCACCCGGCCGAACACGTAGTCGCCGGCGATGAAGCGGCGTTCGGCGATGGCGCGCCGGAAGTGGCTGCGGTCGCCCAGGTTCACCGGATGCAGCATCGGCACCGCGCTGCAGCTTACTTCGCCACTCAGCTGGATCAGGCCGAAATTGGCGTAGCCCTCGTTGCGGTCCAGGACATCGGCCAGCAGCGCATTGCAGCGCTCGGTCGGACCCATCAGGTCCGGCACGCTGACCAGGTCGACCAGGATCTGGCGCGCGCGGTCGAGCGACTGGGCTTCGTTGGCGGCGGCCATGCCGGTCAGGCGCTGCAGGTTCTCCTCGGAGGCGCGGATCGCCGCTTCGCGTTCGCGGATGCCGCCCAGCACGGTCATGACGGCGATGGGCGTGATGGCCAGCGCGACCAGCAGCATCAGGCGGCTGCGCAGGCTGTTCAGGCGTAGGCGCTGGAGCAATGGATTCATGAGGAGTCGGTGAATGTGCGGTTGCGCATGCACCAACAAGGTGCAATCGTTCTGTATTGTACTAAAACAATGCTGTCGGATATACCGCTTGCGGGCGGCATCTGTCATTACTTGACACTTGAAGCATGCGCCCATGTAAGATGTCGGCAACACCAGGGCACTTCGAAAAACCGTCGCGAGCGGCAGCAATGGTGGTCGGGAAGCGCAGCTGTACGAATGGTACAGCCGGTCCGCCATAGCGGAGCATCGCAGACCACCAGTGCAATGCGCAGTAGGTTTCTCGAGGCGTCCACCAGACTGGGAGCGGGAATGAACATTGTGTGCGTGGGCGGCGGTCCGGCCGGCTTGTACTTCGGTCTCCTGATGAAAAAACGCCATCCGGACTACGCCGTCACCGTCATCGAGCGCAACCGCGCCAGCGACACCTTCGGCTGGGGCGTGGTGTTCTCCGACCAGACCCTCGGCCACCTGGCCGGGGCCGACGAGGACAGCGCGCGCGCCATCCTGCAGTCCTTCAACCATTGGGACGCGATCGACGTCCACTTCAAGGGACGCACCGTCACGTCGAGCGGACACGGCTTCTGCGGGATCGGCCGCAAGCGCCTCCTGAACATCCTGCAGGAGCGGGGCGCCGCGCTGGGCGTGCGCCTGGAATTCGAGCACGAGGTGCGCGACGAGGCCGAGCTGGCGCGCCGATACCGTGCCGACCTGGTAGTCGCCTGCGACGGCGTCAACAGTGCAATCAGGAACCGCCATGCCGGCGTGTTCCAGCCCGAAGTCGAACAGCGCCACTGCCGCTTCGTGTGGCTGGGCACGCGCAAGAAGTTCGACGCCTTCACCTTCGCTTTCGAGGAGACCGAGCACGGCTGGTTCCAGGCCCACGCCTACCAGTACGACGGCGACACGTCGACTTTTATCGTAGAGACGCCCGAGGAAACCTGGCAGGCGGCCGGCCTGGAAGCGATGGACCAGCAGGAGGCGCTGGCATTCTGCGAGCGCCTGTTCGCGCGCCACCTGGACGGCCAGCCGCTGCTGGCCAATGCCGCCCACCTGCGCGGTTCGAGCATGTGGATCCGCTTCCCGCGCATCGCCTGCCGCCAGTGGGTCCACTACCACGACATCGAAGGGCGGCGGGTGCCCGTGGTCCTGATGGGCGACGCCGCCCATACCGCGCACTTTTCGATCGGCTCCGGCACCAAGCTGGCCCTGGAAGACGCGATCGAGCTGGCGCGCTGCCTCGACGAGCCCGCCGCGCCGCTTGGCCAAGCCCTGGGCGCCTACGAGGAAGCGCGCCGGGTCGAAGTGCTCAAGCTGCAGAGCGCTGCGCGCAATTCGATGGAATGGTTCGAGAACGTCAGGCGCTACACGGCGATGCAGGCCGAGCAGTTCGCCTATTCGCTGCTCACGCGCAGCCAGCGCCTGTCGCACGAGAACCTGCGCCTGCGCGATCCTGCGTACGTCGCCGGTTTCGAGCGCTGGTTCGCCGAACGGGCGGCGGCGCAGGCCGGGCTGCCGGCGCCCGAGGGGTTCACGCCGCCGATGTTCACGCCGTATAAAGTACGCGGCGTGCTCTTGAAGAACCGCGTGATCGTCTCGCCGATGGCCCAGTACTCGGCGGTCGACGGCACGGTGGGCGACTTCCACCTGGCCCACCTGGGCGCGCGCGCCCTCGGCGGCGCCGCGCTGGTGATGGCGGAAATGACCTGCGTTTCGAGCGATGCGCGCATCACGCCCGGTTGTCCGGGACTGTACACCGCGGAACACACGGCGGCCTGGAAGCGCATCGTCGACTTCGTGCACGCGCACTCCGACGCCAGGATCGGCGTGCAGCTGGGCCATGCCGGCGCCAAGGGTTCGACCCGGCCGATGTGGGATGGGGTCGACCTGCCGCTCGAGGACGGCAATTGGCCGCTGGTCTCGAGCTCGCCCCAGCAGTACCTGAAGGGCGTGTCGCAGCTGGCGCGCGAAGCCACGCTCGAGGATCTGGAGCGCATCAAGTGCGACTTCGTGCGCGCCACCCGGGCTGCCCACGAGGCCGGTTTCGACTGGCTGGAACTGCACTGCGCCCACGGCTACCTGCTGTCGAGCTTCATCTCGCCGCTGACCAACCGTCGCCAGGACGCTTACGGCGGCAGCCTGGAAAGCCGCTGCCGCTATCCGCTCGAGGTTTTCGCCGCGATCCGCGCCGTCTGGCCGCTCGACAAGCCCATCAGCGTGCGCCTGTCGGCCCATGACTGGGTCGAGGGCGGTGTCACGCCAGGCGATGCGGTGGCGATCGCGCGCCTGTTCAAGGAGCTTGGGGCCGACATGATCGACTGCTCGTCGGGCCAGGTCAGCAAGGAAGAAAAGCCGGTGTACGGGCGCATGTTCCAGGCCCCGTTCGCCGACCGCATCCGCAACGAAGCCGGCATCCCGACCATCGCGGTCGGCTCCATTTACGAGGCCGACCACGTCAACGGCATCGTCTCGGCCGGCCGCGCCGACCTGTGCGCGGTCGCCCGGCCGCACCTGGCCAACCCGGCCTGGACCTTGAACGAGGCGGCGCGCATCGGTTACACGGGCGCCAGCTGGCCGCGCCAGTACCGCCCCGGCAAGCTGCAGCTCGAACGCAATCTCGAACGCGAGCGCCAGATGGGGGCGCTGGGCGGCGGATTGACGCCGCAGCAGCTGGCGGCGCGCCTGCTCGAGGGTTGACATCACTTATTTCAGGAGCCACCGCATGCATCATCTACCGGGCGAAGCGCACCGGCTGCCGGGCAGCCGCGCCAGCCTTGCCGACTACCAGGCCACCCACTTCCAGTACGCCGTGCGGGACCGGGTGGCGACGATCACCTTGCACCGGCCGGAGCGCAAGAATCCGCTCACCTTCGACTCCTACGCCGAGCTGCGCGACCTGTTCCGTGCGCTTGCCTACGCGGACGACGTCAAGGCGATCGTCGTTACCGGCGCGGGCGAGAATTTTTGCTCGGGCGGCGACGTGCACGAGATCATCGGGCCCCTGACAAAACTCGACATGCCGGGCCTGCTGGCCTTTACCCGCATGACGGGCGACCTGGTCAAGGCCATGCGCGCCTGTCCGCAGCCGATCGTGGCCAGCGTCGACGGGGTCTGCGCCGGCGCCGGCGCGATCCTGGCGCTGGCTTCCGACCTGCGCTACGGCACCGCGCGCAGCAAGACCGCCTTCCTGTTCACCCGCGTGGGCCTGGCCGGCTGCGACATGGGCGCCTGCGCGCTGCTGCCGCGCGTGATCGGCCAGGGCAGGGCGGCCGAGCTGCTGTATACCGGCCGCGCCATGAAAGGAGAAGAAGCGGAGCGCTGGGGCTTCTTCAACCGCCTGTGCGAGCCAGGCGAGGTGCTGGCGCAGGCGCAGGCCCTTGCCGCTACGCTGGCAAACGGCCCGACGTTCGCGCACGGCATGACCAAGAAGATGCTGCAGCAGGAATGGAACATGGGCGTGGATGAGGCCATCGAGGCCGAAGCCCAGGCCCAGGCGATCTGCATGGCCACCAAGGACTTCCACCGCGCCTACCACGCCTTCGTGGCCAAGGACACGCCACGCTTCGAGGGGGATTGAGATGGCGGACCGCGACTACCTCGACTGGCCCTTCCTGGAGCCGCGCCACCGCACGCTGGCGCTCGAACTCGACGCCTGGGCGGGCGGGCACCTGAACGACGCGCACGGCAGCGACGTCGATGCCGCTTGCCGCGCGCTGGTCAAGCAACTCGGCAGCGGCGGCTGGCTGCGCCATGCGGTCGGCGGCGCCGGCCGGCCGATCGACACCCGCGCCATCTGCCTGATCCGCGAAACGC
The DNA here is from genome assembly GCF_046293535.1 of Massilia sp. Taxonomy (NCBI): domain Bacteria; kingdom Pseudomonadati; phylum Pseudomonadota; class Betaproteobacteria; order Burkholderiales; family Oxalobacteraceae; genus Massilia; species Massilia sp. The sequence continues at coordinate 11,785 of NZ_JBKBOV010000045.1, forward strand.
TGGCGCGCCATGCCGGGCTGGCGGATTTCGCTTTTGCCATGCAGGGGCTGGGCAGCGGCGCGATCTCGCTGTTCGGCAGCGCGCCGCAGCAGGACGCCTGGCTGCCGCGCGTGGCGGACGGCGCGGCGATTGCCGCCTTCGCGCTGTCCGAGCCCCAGGCCGGTTCCGACGTGGCGGCGCTGCAGTGCGCCGCCCGGCTCGACGGCGACAGCTATGTGCTCGATGGCGAAAAGACCTGGATCTCCAACGGCGGCATCGCCGATTTCTACGTCGTGTTCGCCCGCACGGGCGACGGCGGCGGCGAGGGCGGCAGGGGCGCGCGCGGCATCTCCGCCTTCATCGTCGAAGCCGGCACGCCCGGCTTCGACGTCGCCGAACGGATCGACGTGATCGCCCCCCATCCGCTGGCGCGCCTGCGCTTCGCGGGCTGCCGGGTGCCGCTTGCCAACCGCATCGGCGAGGAAGGGCAGGGCTTCAAGGTGGCGATGGCCACGCTCGACGTGTTCCGCACTTCGGTGGCGGCGGCCAGCCTCGGTTTCGCCCGCCGCGCCCTCGACGAAGCCCTGCGGCGTGCCCGCGAACGGGCGATGTTCGGCAAGACCCTGGCCGACTTCCAGCTCACCCAGGCCAAGCTGGCCCAGATGGCGACCGGCATCGACGCCGCCGCCTTGCTGACCTATCGCGCCGCCTGGATGCGCGACGGGGGAAAACGCGTGACCCGGGAAGCGGCGATGGCCAAGCTGACCGCGACCGAGACCGCCCAGCAGGTCATCGACGCGGCCGTCCAGCTGTTCGGCGGGCAGGGCGTGGTCAGCGGCGAGACGGTCGAGACGCTGTACCGGGAAATCCGTGCGCTGCGCATCTACGAGGGCGCCAGCGAAGTGCAGCTCCTGATCATTGCGCGCGAACTGCTGGCCGGGGAGGGGAACTGATGGATATCCTGCAACCGCCGGGCTGGGTGCGCCCGAAGGGCTATTCGAACGGCATCGCGGTGCGCGGCCGCCAGGTCTACGTGAGCGGCATGGTCGGCTGGGATGCCGAGTGCCGCTTCCAGACCGACGATTTCGTGGAGCAGACGCGCCAGGCGCTGGAAAACGTGGTCGCCGTGCTGAGGGAGGCGGGGGCCGGCCCCGAGCACATCGTGCGCATGACCTGGTACATGCTCGACCGGCAGGAATACCTGCAGGCCGGCGCGGCGCTCGGCGCCGCCTACCGGGACGTGATCGGGCGCCATTATCCGACCATGAGCGCGGTGCAGGTGGCGGCGCTGATGGAAGAACGCGCCCGTATCGAAATCGAAGTGACGGCCGTGGTGCCCGACTGAATGGAAGACCGATGCCTGACCATCTCGTGACCGACCTCGCCTCGCTGGAGGCCCTGTTCGGCGCCGTCGCAGCGCCCTCGCTGGCCAAGGAAACCGATAGACTGCATCCTGTCTACGCGCGCTGGCTCGCCCAGGCGCGTTTCGCCCTGCTGGCCACCGGTGGTGCGCATGGACTGGACGTCTCGCCGCGTGGAGACGCCGGGCCGCTGGTGCGGATCGTCGATGAACATACGCTGCTGCTGCCGGAGCGGCGTGGGAACAATCGGATCGACAGCCTGCGCAACCTGATCTCCGATCCTCGCGTCGGCCTGCTTTTCATGATTCCCGGCGTGGGTGAAACCCTGCGGGTGCGTGGCCGCGCGCGCATCTGCGTCGAACCGGCCTTGCTCGCGTCGTTCGAACATGCAGGCAAGCGGCCGCTGTGCGTCCTGCAGATTGCCGTCGACACGGTATTTTTCCAATGCGCGCGCTCCATCCTGCGCTCGCGGCTCTGGCATCCGCAGGAGCACGATACCGCGGGCGTGCCCTCGCCGGGAGCGATGCTGGCGGCGCTCACCCGGGGGCAGATCGATGGCGGCGCGTATGACAGTGCGCTGCCTCAGCGGCAGCGTGAAACGCTTTATTGAAGACCTCGAACGAAGTCTGCCAGTGGCCCTGAAAGGTTTGCTTCATTTCCGTGGGGCGGTGCAAGGTCGAATTCGGACTTTTGTGACAATTCGCCGATTTTTTTTGTTTAGCAAGCTGTTATCCTCAGGCGAGAGGCTGATTTAAAGTGGAAAGTTCCGCTATACGATCTGCACCATCGCACTGCTGACACAAAATAAAATGACAAATCAAAAACCATCCTTTTGCAGTTCATGCCTTGAGTTCGCAAAAACGTTTCTGATCGTGGTGATCTCGGCATTCATAGCCGGGTTTGTTGTGGGAAGTCTCGGAGGATCCAGGGAAGCGTCGGGTGCCGGTGCGGCCGGGGTGGCGTTGGCTTTGCTCTGGTTGCAAAGGGGCCGCAAAACGCGTAAATCGCGACGCCCGGGCTAAAGAACCGCGATCGCCAACGCGCGTCAAGGACAGGTAGCACGGCTCCAACCCGGGCATTCATCCTCCCCGTAATGGCAGTCCATCCGCAGCAGGTCCTCGAGCATCCCGGGCGGACGCCGCCGCAGGAGCGCTCCTACGTCAACGCAAGTGTCGAGCACCTTGCCCATTTTTTCGCATCGCGGTAAGTTGGCGGAACCACGCTGACATAGGGAGAACCGCCATGCGCGCATTGATTGTGACGGCAGCAAGCGCACTGTGCTTGCTCGGCTGTGCGACACCCCAGGAAAAGGCAATGAAGCAACAGGCCGAGATGGAACGCCTGATGACCGTGTACGGGCCGGCATGCACGCAACTGGGCTTTGCGGCCAATACCGACCCCTGGCGAAATTGCGTCGTCCAACTGGCCGAGCGGGACGGCGTGCGGCGTGGCGGCGTGTCGACCTCGATCTTCGGCGGCTTCGGCAGCGGCGGACGCAGCGGCCTGGGCATCGGGATCGGCATCGGCCGCTAGCCTGCTTCAGCCGTGCGATAAGTGAGTTTCCACGCATATCTTTAGAGCAGGACATGGCATCATTCGCGATGAGATCCTCATCCGAAAGGGAAACCATGAAGTTTGCAGTCCATGCCATGCTCGGCCTGTCGCTGGTCGCCGTGAACCCCGTCCATGCCGCCGCCCCGGCGGCGCCGGCCCAGGTGGCGGCGCAAAGTCCCGCCCACATCAAGGCCGTGCAGGACCTGCTGGCCGCCATGCAGGCCGAGAAGACCCTGCGCGGCGTCGCCGCGCGCAGCCGCTATCCGAGCGAAGCACAGCGCAAGGACGTATTCGCCAAGCTCGACCGCACGCCGGCTGCGGAAGTGCACCAGCGTCTGGCCGTGCCGATGGCCAAGGTGATCTCCGTCGATACCGCGACCGAGATGACCCGCTTCTACAATACGCCCTACGGCAAGCAGGTCATCCAGCAAAAGTACAACAGCGGTCCGCAGATCATGTTCCCGGGCGCCAAGCCGACGGTGCCGCCGGAAGAGAAGAAGGAACGCAAGCGCGCCGCCTACGTCAAGGCGAGCAAGGAGCTCGCCGATGTGCAGCCCGTGCTGGAAAGCGAAGCCTTCAAGCTGCTGCAACAGATCAACAAAGCGCGCTAGAAGCAGGGTGAGCGCCGGCGTGCGGGCATTTCTGGTACGGTCTCTCCATCAGGAATCGATGGAGGCACCATGAACAATCAGATCGTACGTGTGATCGAGAACGTCCAGGATGCGGAGCGCGCGCGCCAGGCGCTGCTGGACGCCGGCTTCGACCGGGACGGCATCGAGATCAGCCATACCGGCGACGAAGCCGGCCCGTCGGAAGCCAACTTCACGGTGGGCGATTCGCCTGCGGTGAAGGGCGGCACCGACTACAAGGACGTGTACACGCCGGGGCTCGAAATCGGCAAGTGCGTGGTCACCGTCACCGCCGACCCATCGCGGCTCGAGAAAGCCGCGTCCATCCTCGAGTATCACGGCGCCAAGGACAACGACCCGGCGCACCGGCATTGAAACGAAACGGGCGCCATCGGCGCCCGTTTACCATCAGCTCCAGCTCAGGTCGTTCTTGCTCAGCGGCAGTTGGCGCACCCGCTTGCCCGTCGCGGCAAAGATCGCATTGCAGACGGCCGGCGCCAGCGGCGGCAGGGCGGGTTCGCCCAGGCCGGTCACCGGGTTGTCGGTCTTGATGAAATGGGTCTCGATCCTGGTCGGCGTGTCCGGCATGCGCAGCAGCCCGTAATCGTGGAAGTTGCTCTGCACGATGCGCCCCTCCTCGATGTTCAGCTCCGGGAACATCATGGTCGACAGGCCGTCGATGACCGAGCCTTCCACCTGGTTCTCGGCGCCCGACAGGTTGACGATCTGCGCGCCGACGTCGGCCGCCACCACCACCCGGTCCACCTTCAGCTTGCCTTCGCGTGACACCGTCACCTCCGCCACCTGGGCTACATAGCCGCGGTGGCTGAAGTGGAAGGCGATGCCCTGGCCTTGCCCGCGCGGGAAGGTCTTCTTGCCCCAGCCGGCGCGCTGCGCCACTTCGACCAGCACATTGCGCATGCGCTTGACGTCGTAGGGCTGGCCGCGCTCGAAGCTGGCCGGCACCAGGTCCCGGCTTCCCAGTAGCTCGAGGCGGAACTCGAGCGGATCGCGCCCGCCGGCATGCGCCAGCTCGTCGATGAAGCTGTGCAGCACCCAGGAAAATACGCAGCTGCCCGGCGCGCGCCAGGGGCCCATCGGCACCCGGGTTTCCAGCATGGTCTGTTCGAACAGGCAGTTCTCCAGCCAGCGGCCGGGAAATTCGTCGCTGGAGAGGTTGCCGCCGCTGCCGGGTTGCAAGACGCTCTTGCCGTCGCGCTCGACGCGGTTGGCGAAGGTCACGAAGTGGTTGTGCCAGGCGACCGCGCGGCCGGCGGCATCGACGCCGCCGCGCAGGAAGTGGAAGCCGCCCGGGCGGAAGTGGTCGTGCTGCAGGTCGTCCTCGCGGGTCCAGGTCAGCTTGACCGGCGCCGCGACCCGCTTGGCGATGGCGGTCGCCTCGACGATGAAGTCCGAGCTCAGGCGGCGGCCGAAACCGCCCCCGCTGCGGATGATGTGGAGCAGGATCTTCTCTTTCGGGATGCCGAAGGTGCTGGTCACCAATGCCTGGCCGGAGCCCGGATTCTGGGTCGGCGCCCACAGCTCGAGCGCGCCGTCGTCCTTGAACCAGGCGGTGCAGTTCTGCGGCTCCATGCTGGCGTGCGAGATGAAGGGGTAGCTGTAGGCGGCTTCCACGACCTTGGCGGCCTTGCCGAGCGCGCCCGGGACGTCGCCGTCCTTGCGCACGGTGGCCGCGCCGGCTTTTTTCGACGCAGCCTGGGCCTGGGCCGTGTAGTCGGCCCAGCTGTGGCGCGCGCCTTCGCCTTCGTCCCACACCACCTGCAGCTCGCGGCGGGCGCGCAGCGCGGCCCAGGTCGAGGTGGCGACGATCGCCACCCCCGGGCGCAGGCCGTTCAGGTTGCTCGTGCCCTCGACGATGAAGGCATCCTTCACGCCCGGCATGGCCTTGATCGCGTCCAGGTTGGCCGTGACGGGCTTGCCGCCGAAGACCGGGCACTTGGCGTACACCGCGTACAGCATGCCGGGCAGGCGCACGTCGATGCCGAATAGCGGGCGGCCGGCGACGATTGCCGCGTTGTCCACGCCGCCGACGCGGGTGCCCAGCAGCTTGTAGCTGGCCGGGTCCTTCAGCACCACGCTCTTGGCGTCGGGCACGGGCAGCTTCGATGCCGCCTGCACCAGCGCCCCGTAGCCGAGGCGGCGCCCCGTGCGGGCGTGGACGACCGCGCCCTGGCTGGCCGCGCATTCGGCCACCGGCGCGCCCCAGGTATTCGCGGCGGCCTGCACCAGCATCATGCGCGCCGCGGCGCCGAGGCGGTGGAAGTTCTCGTAGTTGTTCGGGGTCGAGGTCGAACCGCCGGCGCCCTGCGGGCCGTACAGCACCGGGTCGAGGTCGCCCTGGACGATGCGCACGTCGGACCAATCCACTTCGAGCTGTTCCGCGATCACCATCGGCAGCGAGGTCTTGATGCCCTGGCCGATTTCTGGCTGCTTCGAAATGAGGGTCACGCGGCCGTCGCGGCCGATGCGGATGAAGGCGTTCGGACTGAAGTCGGCGCTCGCGGCCGCATTCGCGGCGGCGGCCAGCGCGCCTTCGGCCGACATGCCGAGCATGAAGGCGCCGCCGGCGGCAGTGCTGCGCAGGAAGCTGCGGCGGGAAGGGGAGCGCAATGCGTTCATTTCTTGCCCTTTCCGGTGGAGGCGATCTCGGCTGCGCGATGGATGCCGGCGCGGATCCGGGTATAGGTGGCGCAGCGGCACAGGTTGCCCGCCATCGCCTCGTCGATCTGGGCGTCGGTCGGCTTCGGATGCTGCTTCAACAGGTGGCAGGCGCTCATGATCTGGCCGGACTGGCAGTAGCCGCATTGCGGCACGTCGAGTTCCTGCCAGGCCAGTTGCAGCGGATGCTGCGCCTTCGGGTCCAGGCCTTCGATGGTGGTGATCTTCTGCTTGCCCAGGCTCGATACCGGGGTCAGGCAGGCGCGCGCCGGGACGCCGTCGATGTGCACGGTGCAGGCGCCGCATTGGCCCAGGCCGCAACCGTACTTGGTGCCGACGAGGCCGAGGCTGTCGCGCAGGGCCCACAGCAGTGGCGTGTCGGCTTCGACGTCCACGGCCTGCGTCCTGCCGTTGATGTGCAGCGTGTATTTACTCATTCGTTGGCCTCGTCGTTTGCGGGGAAAGAAATAAGAGGGAATCCGCCATGCTAATCCAATCCACCGGTCTCAACAATATTGATCGCTCCCCTGTGCAACGGGACGGTATGGATACAAGGAATATGTAATACTTTGTCATTCTCTTGAGCCGCATCGCGACATTTCATGACCCAACACGGTCCACGCCTGGCATCGGCGAACCTCAAGCTGCGCCTCGCCTCGGTGGCGGCCGTACTGGTGTTCGCCGCCACCCTCCTGGTAACCCTGTCGACCCTGTCGGTCGCCGAGCGTGGCATGAAGGGCGTGATCGGCGACCAGGAATACACCTTGCTGTCGGGCGCGGCCTCCTTCATGGACGACCGCCTGGCCGCGCGGCTGGAGCAGATCGAAGCACTCGCCGCCGGTATTCCGCCGAGGCTGCGCACCGACTGGGCCGGGCTGCGGCCCTTCCTGTCCGACCAGGTGAAGCTCTGGGGCGCGGACGAATACCTGAACCTGGTGGTCTTCGATGGCGACGGCGAGATGCGCCTGTCGGTTCGCGAGCTGCCCGGGCCGACCACGCTCAACGCACGCGGCACCGACTACTTCGAGCGGACGATCCAGACGCGCAAGGGCGTGATTTCGCGACCGATCCGCAGCCGCCTGACGGGCAACCACATCGTGGTCTTCAGCGCCCCGGTACTGGACGAGGCGGGCCGGGTGGCGGCGGTGCTGACCGGCAGCGTGGACCTGCGGCGTTCCGGTTTCCTGCGCCAGATCAGTACCCTCAAGCCGGGCAGGACCGGCTACCTGTTCCTGATGACGGCCGATGGGTTGGTCATCGACCATCCCGACCAATCGCGCCTGTTCAAGCACGTCGGCAGCACGCCCGGCGTGAACCAGGGCACCGACCGCGCCCTGGCCGGCTTCGAAGGCTGGCTCGAAACGCAAAGCAAGGACGGCACCGATTCGATCTATGCCTACAAGCGCCTGCGCAGCACCGGATGGATCCTGGCGGCGCGCTATCCGAGCGCGGAAGCCTTCGCGCCGATGGACAGGATGCGCCACAACGCCTTCTTCAGCGCCGGCGGGCTGGCGCTGGCGGCCGGCCTGCTGGCCTGGGTGCTGGTGTTCCGGCTGCTGGCGCCGCTGCAGGACCTGCGCGACAACGTCGCCGCGATCCGCGAGGACGGCGCCGCCATCGACGTGCTGCGCGACGCGCGCAAGGATGAAATCGGCGAACTGGGGCGGGCCTTCCATGCGCTGATGGCCGAGCGCGAACTGGCCGAGAACGATCGGGCCGCGAGCGAGCGGCGCCTGCGCATGATCACCGATAACCTGCCTGTCCTGATTTCCTACATCGACCCCGAGCACCGCTTCCGCTTCGGGAACGCGACTTACGAAAAGTGGTTCGGCATCGCGCCCGAGGAGCTGGTCGGGATGCCGGTGGCAAAACTGCTGGGCGCGGAAACCGAGGCGGACATCTCCCCGCACCTGGACCAGGCCTTCGGCGGGCAGGCGGTGACGCACGAAGTGCGCATTCCGGTGCACGGCGAGCCGCGCATCCTGCAGGCCACCTACATCCCCGACCAGCAGCCGGACGGCAGCGTGGCCGGCGTGTACGCGCTGGTGCACGACATGACCCATGTGAAGGAAGTCGAGGAGCAATTGCAGCAGCTGGCGCGGGTGGACACCCTGACCGGCATCGCCAACCGCCGCATGTTCGGCGAGACCCTGCACCATGCGCTCGACCGCGCACGCCGCAGCGGCAAGCCGCTGGCCCTGGCCTACCTCGACATCGACCGCTTCAAGGGAATCAACGATACCTTCGGACACGGCGTCGGCGACGAGGTGTTGAAGGAGTTCGCGCGCCGCCTCGCCGCTGGCGTGCGCGCCACCGACACCCCGGCGCGCCTGTCGGGCGACGAGTTCGTGGTCATCCTCGAGGAAATCGGCACGCGCACCGAGGCCGAGCGCATCGCCGGGAAGATCGTGGAGAGCATGCGGGTGCCGTTTCGCACCAGCGCCGGGGCGGTAGCGGCCTCGACCAGTGTCGGCGTGGCCTTGTCGCAGCCGCGCCAGCCGCAGGAACAGCTGCTGGCGGCGGCGGACAGCGCGTTGTATATGGCCAAGGGGCAGGGCAGGAATGGGTATGCGTTCTTCGAGGGGTGAGCCTCGGTGCCGCTCGTTAGCGTGCGCTATACCGGTTAAGCCGTCAACGTCGTTCCGGCGAAGGCCGGAACCCAATCATGCGTGCACCGCAACGCTACGAAACCTGGGCCCCGGCCTTCGCCGGGGCGATGGGCTGGGGGTAACTGTGAAATTGATTGCTCTGGCCGTTCAACAATGTGAGCCTAGGCGCTATATCACAAGCCCTGCGGATACGTCTCCGGCGGCTCGTCCGAGTGCCAGCCGCCAGTCGCATCGAGCGGCGTCACCGCGCTGGTACGGTCGATGTGGATCACCGCATCGAACTGGCGCGCCAGCTGGGCCATGAAGTAATGGCTCTGGCGCTCGCTGCGCGGCAGGTAGAGCACGCCGATGGCGCGTTCCAGCCGCCCTTCCATCAGCACCTCGCGCGCGGCGCCGGGTTCGCGCAGCGGCAGGAAGAAGCGCTCCATGCCGACCCTGTGCAGCAGGTGCTCGTAGCTGCCGGGCAGGGCGGGCCGGACCTGCTTGTGCTCGGCGGGGCCGTCCCATTCCGAGGCCGCCGTGACCCGGCCGTCGTAGGTGGTGAAACCGATCAGGCAGGCATCGGGGCCATAGGACTTGCGTGCCAGTTCGCCCACGTTCCATTCGCCCTGGCGGCCGATCTCGGTCGCGCGCGCGTCGCCGATGTGCGAGTTGTGTTCCCACACGACGATCCTGGCCGGCTTGCCCTCGCGCCCCAGGTGCCGCGCGAGTGCGTCGAGGGTTTCGGCCATGTGGCTGTCGCGCAGGTTCCAGGACGAGACGCGCCCGCGGAACATGGTGCGGTAATACTCTTCGGCGTTCTTGACCAGGCGTGCGTTCTGTTGCGCGTAGAAGAAGGCATCCTCGGCGCTGGCGCCGTCGGCCTGCATGTAGTCGAAGGCGCGCTGCTGCAAATCCTGCAGCGCCGCGTGCACGCCCTTCTGGCACGATTCGGACAGGCCGACGCTGGCGGCATAGCCATAGTGCTGGCTGTCCTCGCCGTAATGATCGAAGCAGGCGTAGCGGCGCCGGGTTTCCTCGGCCGCGACCGGGTCGACCTGTTCCAGGTAGCGCAGTACTTCCTGGATCGAGGTGAACAGGCTGTACAGGTCGAGCCCGTAGAAGCCCGCCTTGTTGCGGGGGCTCGCGTCGTTGCGCTCGCGCAGCCACTCCACGAAGGCCAGCACCGAGGTATTGCGCCACATCCAGGCAGGGAAGCGCTCGAAGCCGGACAAGGCGGCGCGCCCATCGGCGTCCGCGCCTTCGCCGCGCACGTAGCGGTTGACGCGCCAGGCATCGGGCCAGTCGGCCTCGACGGCCACCGCCGTGAAGCCCTTTTCCTCGATCAGGCGTTGGGTGATGCGCGCGCGCTCGTCGTAGAACTCGGCGCTGCCGTGGGTGGCTTCGCCGAGCAGGACGAAGCGCGCGTCGCCCACCAGGTCGAGCAGCGCATCGTAGTCGGACGCGTTGCCCGTAAGCGGCCTGGCCGCCGCACGCAAGGCGCCGATGTCCTGGTCGGTGACGCCAGCCATGGCCGATTCGCCTCAGTGCAGGTAGCGGCTGCCGGTCTGCTCGGCAGGCGGGATCATCGGCGCCTGGCCCTGCTCGTCCTGCTGCTTCATCTGCGGCAGGCGGGCCGGCATGTTGTCGCTGACGCGGTAGGTCTTGTCCCGGGTGCCTTGCCACAGGAGGGCCAGGCCGGCCAGTCCGACCAGCAGCCCGGTCGGAGAGCGGCGCATCAGGCTGAGCAGGCCCAGCATGCCGCCGCCCACCAGGGCCGGGTGCGGCGCGCCATCATGGTCCCGGCTGCGATAGTCTTCGCTGCTGCTGCGCAAGCCGCCGCCATGGGAGCCGCGCAGCCAGTCCGACAGCCCGCCACGTGCACGGCTTTCGGCGCCATACTCGTGGGCCGACTCGTAGCTGCCGTAGTTGCCGTGGCGCGCCGGCGAACGGCCGCTGTCGGATGCGTCAGGACGCGCGCTGCCGAAGTCGTTCGCGGTTTTCGCGCGGTCGCGGATGCGCTCGGCGCTGTCTTCCAGGCGCTGGGTCGCATCGAAGGCGCCGTGGCGGGCGCGTTCGAGCATCGGCGCCGCTTTGGCCTGCACGCGGCCGGCGCCGCGCGACAGGGCGCTGGCGGCGCTGTCCTTCAGTCCCACCAGGCGGTCGCCGGCGCTGTGCAGGACACCGTCGACCGTCGCCCCGGTACGGGCGCCGGCGGCGCGCACCGCGGACAGTGCGCGCGAACGGCGCGTGGAACCGCGTTCGGGATCGAGCAGGTACATCAGCAGCGCGCCGGCCGCCGCTGCACCCAGCCATTTGCCCACGCTGCCCACATCGGTTGCCGTCTCGGTTGGAATTGGTTTCATGTCCGCTCCTTTCTGTTGTCCTTGTTCCCCTGCGGTCCGGCATCCGGCGCGGCGGGTGCCGCCCATGCCTGTGCCAGCAGGTCCTGTACTTCTTCGTCCTCCGTCTGCCCGAACGACCGGTAGAACTGGCCGACCGCATGGAAGCGGGGCGGGGCAAGCGGGCAGACGACTTCGTCGGCTTCGCGTGCGAGCCGTTCGAGGGTGTCGGGCGCGCCCACCGGCGCCGCCACCACGAGGTGGCCGACCCGATGCTTGCGCGCGACCTGGACCGCGGCCAGCATGCTGGCCCCGGTCGCGATGCCGTCGTCGACCAGGATCACGCAGCGGCCCGCGAGCCGCGGCGGCGGGCGGCCGCCCCGGTAGAGTCGGTCGCGCCGCGCGAGTTCGGCCAGTTCGCGCGCGGCCACGCGGTCCACCTGTTCCTGCGTCACGCCCAGCAGGCCTGGCACGCCCGGCTGCAGCACGCGTACGCCGCCGCTGCCGATCGCGCCCATGGCGTATTCCTCGTTCCCAGGCATGCCCAGCTTGCGCACCAGGAGCACATCGAGTTCCGCGCCGAGGGCCCGGGCCACCGCGAAGGCCACCGGCACGCCGCCGCGCGGCAGGCCGAGCACGATCGGCTCAAGCTGGCCGGCGAGGTGCCGCAGGCCGAGCGCCAGCTGGCGGCCGGCGTGGGTGCGGTCTCGATAGCCTTCGGTGTCCGGCATGGTGAAGCGCATAGAACGAAACGAGCCATGGTGGAACGCAAAACGGCCGCGCCGCGCCGCGGCAGGGCGCCGCAACGCGGTACGCGGACCATGAACGGCGCCGCCTTACGGCCGGGCGCTTACTGGATGGTCAGGCGGCGTGCTTCAGTGCCCTGCTTTTTGGGCAGGCTCAGCTGCAGTACGCCGTTCTCCAGCTTTGCCTGTGCCGAACCGTCGTCGACCTCGGTGGGCAGGGCGAAGCTGCGCATGAATTTGCGTGCGGTGCGTTCAGCATACACCACGGTTTCACCCTCGCGGCGTTCGTTTGCCGAGCGGCATTCCGCCTCGATGGTGATGCGCTGGCCGTCGACCGACACCTTGACGTCCTCCTTGTTCACGCCGGGAAGTTCGGCCTGGATTTCGTAGGTTTTCTCGGTTTCGCTGACGTCCACGCGCGGCGTCGCGGCGCCCTCGCCAGCCCATTGCCCGCCCTGTGCGAGCGGGGCGAAGAAGTCCTGGAACATGCTCTCGACCATGCGCCCGAACTGGTCCTCGACGGCTCCCGGACGGTAGGCCGGGAGCGGGCTATTGCCTCGTCTAATGAGATTCATGATGGCCTCCATGGATAAAGACTGAGAGTGCCGGTGGGTGCCGGCAATGTCTTTATAGGATGGAGGCAGGTGGTTTTCAAGCGGGCGCAGGCGTGTCCGCCCGGGCTTCAGCCCAGCAGCCTGCGGTGGAAGCGCAGGTGGTCCTCCACAAAAGTCGAGATGAAGTAATAACCGTGGTCGTAGCCCTCATGCCGGCGCAGGCTCAAGGGCTGGCCGGCGCGCGCGCAGGCTTCCTCGAAGGCGTCCGGATACAGCTGCTCGGCCAGGAATTTGTCGGCCAGTCCCTGGTCGATGAGAATTCCGCCCGGGAAGGGCGCCGTGTCCATCGCGGCCATCAATTCGCTCGCGTCGTACTGGCGCCAGGCTTGCTGGTCGCTTCCCAGGTAGCCGCCGAAGGCCTTCTGGCCCCACGGGCAGCGCATCGGCGCCGCGATCGGCGCGAAGGCCGATACCGAACGGAACAGGGTCGGGTTGCGCAGCGCCATCATGAGCGCGCCATGGCCGCCCATCGAGTGCCCGAAGATGCCCACCCGCGCCGGTTCGGCCGGCAACTGGGCCAGCACCAGCTCGCGCAGTTCCAGGATGTGGCTGTACATGCGGTAATGCCGCGACCATGGCGCTTCGGTAGCGTCGACGTAGAAGCCGGCGCCGGCGCCGAAGTCCCAGCTGTCGGTTTCGCCGGGCGCGCCGGCGCCGCGCGGGCTGGTGTCGGGCGTGACCAGGATCAGGCCTTCCTGCGCGGCCACGCGCTGGGCGCCGGCCTTGATCATGAAGGTCTCTTCGGTGCAGGTCAGGCCGGCCAGGTAGAACAGCACGGGCAGGCCATCCTGCGGCAGGCGCTTGCCTTCGGCGCCGGGCGGCAGGTAGACGGAAAAGCGCATCGGCAGGCCGATCGCGGCCGAATCGAAGCGGTAGAAACGCTGGACGCCGCCGAAGCAGGCATGTTCGCTGAGAAGTTCGAGCATGGGTTCGCTGGATGAGTGGTCGATTCCGCAAGTATGCCCTGTGGCGCCGCAGCGTGCCAGTCAGACGAATCCGAGCGCGCCGAGCAGGGCGCCGGCGCCCAGCAGCCACAACAGGTGCAGGCGGGTGCGCCAGATGACCAGGCAGCTGGCCCCGGCCAGCAGCCAGAGCGGCCAGCTGCTGCGCTGCGAACCGGCGCCGGCGAGCAGCCAGCTGGTGGCCAGCAGCATGCCGATCACGACCGGCGCCAGCCCCAGGCGGAAGGCGCGCACCGCGCGCAGCTCGCGGTTGCGGTGTCCCCACTGTGCGATCTGGTAATTCAGGATGGAAGAGGGCAGCAGGATGCCGGCCATGGCCAGCCCCACGCCGGCCAGGGCGGCACCGAGACTGCCGGTGTTCATGCCCAGGTGCCAGCCCATCAGCGCGACGAACAGCACGTTCGGCCCCGGCGCCGCCTGCGCCAGCGCGATCGCATCGCTGAACTGGGATTGCGCCAGCCAGCCCTTGTCGTCGACCAGGAAGCGCTGCATGTCGGCGCTGACGGAAATCGCGCCGCCGAACTGCATCAGCGACAGCATCAGGAAATGGACGAACAGGCTGAGCCAGTCGCGCCATTCCAGCACGAGCGGCGCCGCCGTCATCGCAGCTTCCGCCAGGCCAGCGCGCAGCCGAGCGCGCCCAATGCGGGCAGCACCCAGGCGAGCGGCACGCGCAGCCAGGCCAGCAGCACGAAGGTGGCCGCGGCGATGCCGGCCGCCCAGGGGAGCGGCACCGGGTTGCGTGCCAGCGCGCTCGCGAGCTTCAGGCCGGTGGCGGCGATCAGGCCGGCGGACACCGCCGCCATCCCGCGCAGCGCGCCGGCCACCGCCGGGTGGCCCGCATACCGCGCATGGAAGGCCGCCAGCGCCAGTACCAGCAGCAGCGGCAGGGCGAGCAGGCCGGCAGCCGCGGCCACCGCCCCGGCCAGCCCGAACCAGCGGGCGCCGATCATGATCGAGAGGTTGACGACGTTCGGCCCCGGCATGATCTGCGCCACCGCCCAGTCCTCGACGAATTCTTCCTGCGTCAGCCAGCGCTTGCGCTCGACGAGTTCGCGCTGCACCACCGCCAGCACCCCGCCGAAGCCTTGCAGGGCAAGGACGGTGAAGGAGACGAACAGGTCCGCCGGCGAGGCGGGACGGGAACGGCCAGGATCGGAACCGGTGGCGGGGGGCGCAGCGCTCATTTCCGGATCATCGCGGGGCGCGCCGGCCTGTCCACGCAGGGCGGGCGCTCAGCCGCCGCCAATGCCCCGCATCACCTTGCCGCTGCCGCCGCAGTTGGAGCAGGGCCGGCCATCGGACAGCTTGCCGCTGCCGGCGCAGGCTTCGCAGACGTCTTCGCCGGCGCCGGGCGTACCGGGGTCGGCTTCGTCACCGGGGTTCAGGTCGGGTTCGGGTTGCATGCTCATGGCGTCCTCGCAGTGGTTGGGGTGCGCGGCCATTGTAGGCGGCGCGCACGCGAGGTGGCGCAGCGCTGGAACGCGCGTATCCGAGGTGAATGCAAGATACGCAAAGATCGGGTTTATACACAAAATTACCTTAAAATAATTTTGTGCGACGCCGTGCCCCTGCGCGACAGCTGCGTGTAAACCCTTGATTTAAGGGGCTATCGCGATTGCCTTCCCAATAGGCAAATTGTTGAAAGCCGCACGGATGGCCGCGTTCGGCGTGTCAAGCCCCCGCTTTTCCACATAGTTATTCACAGACTTTGTGGATATCAGGAAAACTTTTTAATTATTAACTACTTAGCATCTCTTCTGCATGTAAGCCTTGACCTGATGCCAGGCAAGACTGCCCTGCCAATCGTGCGCGGGCTTGACGACGGCAGTTTTCATGCTTGCGCAAGAGAACTGGATAAATGTACAGTACGGCATTTTCCCTTCCGTCCATCTCATGTCCGCCGTCCTCCAACAGCCTGCCGCCGACGATCCCTTTTCCGGCTTGAATGCCGAACAGCGCGCCGCGGTCGAGCACGACATCGGCGCCGCCAGCGTGCGGCCGCTGCTGGTGGTGGCCGGGGCCGGCTCGGGCAAGACCAATACCCTGGCGCACCGTGTCGCGCGCCTGATCCAGTCGGGCACCGATCCCCAGCGCATCCTGCTGCTGACCTTTTCGCGGCGCGCTGCCGGGGAGATGAGCCAGCGCGCCAGCGGCGTGCTGCAGCGGCTGCTCGGCAAGGGCGGCAGCGCCAATGCTGCCCAGCTGACCCTGCCCTGGGCCGGCACCTTCCACGCGATCGGCGCGCGCCTGCTGCGCGAATACGCCGGCCGCATCGGCCTGGACGAATCCTTCACCATCCATGACCGCGGCGACTCCGAGGACCTGATGGGACTGGTGCGCCACGAGATCGGCCTGTCGACCACGGAAAAGCGCTTCCCCTTGAAGGGCACCTGCCTGTCGATCTATTCGCGGGTGGTGAACAGTCGCGAGCCCCTGGCGGCCGTGCTGCAGTCCACCTTCCCCTGGTGCAGCGAGTGGGAAGGGCAGCTCAAGACCCTGTTCGGCGCCTACGTCGACGCCAAGCAGGAGCAGAACGTGCTCGATTACGACGACCTGCTGCTGTTCTGGTCCGAGATGGCGAGCGACCCGGAACTGGGCCCTGAACTGGGCGCCCGGTTCGATCACGTGCTGGTGGACGAATACCAGGACACCAACCGCCTGCAGGCGGCGATCATCACCGGCATGAAGCCCTCCGGCGCGGGCGTGATGGTGGTCGGCGACGACGCCCAGGCTATCTATGCCTTCCGCGGCGCCACGGTGCGCAACATCCTCGACTTTCCGAAGCAGTTCTCGCAGAGCGCCCACGTCATTACGCTGGAGCGCAACTACCGCTCGACCCAGCCCATCCTGGACGCGTCCAACGCCGTCATCGCCGCGGCCCGCGAGCGCCATGCCAAGACGCTATGGACCGACAAGGCCTCGAGCCTGAAGCCGCAACTGGTCCTGATTCCGGACGAGGCCGAGCAGGCGCGCTGGGCCTGCCGCCGCATCCTGGAACACCGCGAAGCGGGCATCGCCCTGAAGTCGCAGGCTGTGCTGTTCCGTGCGGCCAGCCACAGCGCCGCGCTGGAGCTGGAGCTGATGCGGCGCAACATCCCCTTCGTGAAGTTCGGCGGCCTCAAGTTCCTGGAAGCGGCCCACATCAAGGACGTGCTGGCGGTGCTGCGCTTCGCCCAGAACCCGAACGGGCGCATGGCGGGCTTCCGCGTGGCCCAGCTGATCCCGGGCATCGGTCCGGCCACCGCCACCCGCCTGCTGGACGCGGTGGACGCGTCCACCGACCCGGTGGCAGCCGTGGAGGCTTTCGCGGCGCCGGGCAAAAGCCAGGACGACTGGGCGGCCTTCGGCGCCTTGTACCGGTGCCTTCGCACGCCCGGTTTGCGCTGGCCGGCCGACATCGAACTGGTCAAGCAGTGGTACCTGCCGATGCTCGAGCGCCGCTACGACGACGCCCAGGTGCGTGCCGCCGACGTCGAGCAACTGGCGCAGCTTGCGGCCGGTCACGGCACCCGCGAAAGCTTCCTGGCCGAGATCACGCTCGACCCGCCGGAGGCCACCAGCGACCGTGCCGGCGCGCCCTTGCTCGACGAAGACTACCTGATCCTGTCGACCATCCATTCCGCCAAGGGGCAGGAGTGGAAGGCGGTGACGCTGCTGAACGTGGTGGACGGCTGCATTCCGTCCGACATGAGTACCGGGAACAACGACGACATCGAGGAAGAGCGGCGCCTGCTCTACGTGGCGATGACGCGCGCCCGCGAACACCTGCACCTGGTGGTGCCGAACCGCTTCTTCATCAAGCAGCAGGCCCAGATGGGCGACCGCCACGTCTACGCCTCCCGCTCGCGCTTTATCACCCCGGCCATGCTCAAGCATTTCGAAGAGGCGGTGTGGCTCAGCGCGGACACGCAGCAGGTGCGTAAACCGGTGCCCGACAGCGTGCGCATGCTGGTGCGCGAGCGTGCCAGGAACGCCTGGAAATAAGCGACGATCGGCGCATGTTACGGACTTATCCCCCGTGTGTCGATTTTGTAGGAATATGCCCCGGACCCCCGCGCCGCAGGAAAGCGGGGTGTGTGCAAGTCCTTGATTTTTAGGGTTTTTCAATTTGCCTGCGGAACGGGCAATTTGTTGAAACCCGCACCATTGCTGGACTTTCGGCTTGTCAAGTAGTGCTTTTCCACATCTTTATCCACAGTTCTTGTGGATATTGGAAAACTTCCTATAAAATCAAATGCTTACGTTCACAGTTTGAGTTTCCTCAAGCTTGCTCAACGTTTTCGCGCAGCAATGTTGAAGTGTGGGGTAATAAGCCGGTGTTGCCGAATCAGGGGCGTGCGCCGGCGCTGGCCTGTTTCAGGCGATCGAGCTCGGCCAGGAAGCGTTCCGCGGCCACGCCGGGCGGCCACGGCTCCCAGGGCGTGCAGCCGAAATAGGACACCAGCGGATCCTGTTCCAGCACCGCCGCACGGATCTTCAGCGTGCGCTTGACTTCGTCCGGCGTCCAGCCGGTCACGTGCACCGCTTCGCTCGCCGCCGCCAGCCGGTCGGCCTGCTTGTGCAACTTGTGCTCTTTCTCGGTCCAGGCCGGCAAGCCATAGCGCAGGAACACCATCTGCTCGAGGCGCCTGGTCAGGGCGCGAAAGCCCTCGCCCAGGAAGGGCTTGATCACCGAGATCGCATCGAAGCCGAGCAGGCCTTCCTCGGCGTCGTGCAGCAGTTCGCGCAGTTCCTGCAGGGGCGTGGGCCGGGGCGCGGCGGCGCGCCGCAGCAGCATCACGGTGAGCGAGTGCTGGGCCACCGACAGCGGCAGCGGCCAGGCCGAATGTCCGCCCCAGCGGTAGGTGCGTGCAAGGCCCAGCGCCAGGTCGGCGTCGTCCCAGTCGAAGGGGGTCGGGTTGAGCAGGTCCAGGCGCTTTCCAGAAGGCATACGGACCCAGGCGCGCACGTCGGCGCTGGATGAGTTGTGCATGTGCTGATTTTACACACGGCCGACGCATTCTCCGCATAATTGATACAAGCAAAGATGCTCCACTGCCGACTGCCTACACTGGACCGGCCAGGCGGGCCCGATCCGCGTACAGGAGACGAGATGAGCGAGGACACCCTACTCGAGTGCGACGTGCTGGTCGTGGGCGGCGGCATCAACGGCGCCGGGATCGCGCGCGATGCGGCCGGGCGCGGCCTGCGGGTGGTCCTGTGCGACAAGGACGACCTCGGATCCCATACCTCGTCCGCCTCGAGCAAGCTGATCCATGGCGGCCTGCGCTACCTCGAGCACCGCGAGTTCGGCCTGGTACGCAAGGCGCTGCTCGAACGCGAAACCCTGCTGTGCAGCGCGCCCCACATCATGCATCCGCTGCGCTTCGTGATGCCGCACGATGGCGCCCAGCGGCCGGCCTGGCTGATCCGCGCCGGCCTGTTCCTGTACGACCGCCTGGCGCCGCGCGCCTTCCTGCCCGGCTCCGAGGCGGTGGAGCTAAGCGGCCACCCTGCCGGCGCGCCGCTCAAGCCGGCATTCACCCGCGGTTTCGTGTACTCCGACGGCTGGGTCGACGATGCCCGCTTGGTGGTGCTCAATGCGCTGGACGCGTACGAGCGCGGCGCCACCGTGCTGACGCACACGCGCTGCACGGCCTTCGAGCGCCATCCCGCATACTGGATGGCGACGCTGGTGGAGGGCGGGCGCAGCCGCAGGGTCAGGGCGCGCTGCCTGGTCAACGCCGCCGGCCCGTGGGCGGCCCGCGTGGCCCAGGTCGCCACCGGGAAGGCAGCGCAGCGGCGCCTGCGCCTGGTCAAGGGCAGCCACATCGTGGTGCCAGCCCTGTTCGAGCACGACCATGCCTATATCTTCCAGCACCCGGACGGCCGCATCGTCTTCGCCATGCCCTACGAGGACGCCTTCACCCTCATCGGCACCACCGACGTCGAGTTCCAGGGCGACCCCGATTCGGTGGCGATCGCCGCGCCTGAAACCGCCTACCTGTGCGAGCTCGCCAACCGCTATTTCCGGCGCCAGATCGCGCCGATCGACGTCGTCTGGTCCTACTCGGGCGTGCGCCCGCTGCTCGAGGACGAGGCGGCCAGCGCCAGCGCGGCCACGCGCGACTACCTGCTGGGGCGCGATACGGCCGGCGCGCCGCTGCTGTCCGTCTTCGGCGGCAAGATCACCACCTACCGCAGGCTGGCCGAGGAAGCGGCGCACTGGATTTCCGGCGTGCTCGGCCGCCCCCGGCCGGGCTGGACGGCGCAGGCCGTGCTGCCGGGCGGAGACCTGTTCGGCAGCGTACCCGACAGCCGCGCCGTGCTCGACTTCGACCGCTGGGTGGCCGCGTTCGAACACCGCCGCCCCTGGCTCCCGCCCAGCCTGGCGCGGCGCTGGGCGCGGGCCTACGGCAACCGTACCGGGACCCTCCTGGACGGCGCTGCCGGACTCGCCGACCTGGGAGAGGAGGTGGCCCCCGGCCTGTACGCAGCCGAGCTGCGCTACCTGATGCGGCATGAATGGGCCGTCTGCGCGCAGGACGTGCTGTGGCGCCGCACCAAGCTCGGGCTGCACCTGCCGCCGGGCTGCGCGAAGGAGGTCGAGGCCTGGATGGATGCCGCGCGCACGGGCGAGGGGACCGCCCCGCTGGCCGAGCCGGCCTGAGTTCGTGCCGGGCCCCGGCCGGTTCGCGCTATCATGGCCACCCGACTTCAAGGATGGAAAAGCCCATGCGCCTCTACGTCAGTCCCCGCGCACCCAACCCGCGCCGCGTCACCATGTTCATGGCGGCCAAAGGCATCGACGGCATCGAACTGGTCGAGGTCGACCTGAATGCCGGCGGCCACCGCAGGCCCGAATTCACCGCCCTGAATCCGCTGGCGCGCGTTCCCGTGCTGGTGCTCGACGATGGCCGCGCACTGAGCGAGACGCGCGCCATCTGCACCTACCTCGAAGGCCTGTATCCGGAACCGAACCTGATGGGGCTCGATAACACCGAGCGCGCCTTCATCGAGATGGCCGACCGCCGCATGGAGCTGCACCTGATGCTGGAAACGGCGTTGTGCGTGCGCCATACGCATCCGGGGCTGGCGGCGCTGGAGCAGCCGCAGTTTCCCGAGTTCGGCGCGGCGCAGGGGCAAAAGATGCGCGCGACGGCGCGCTGGCTCGACGCGGAGCTGGGCAGGCAGCCCTACGTGGCCGGGGACCGGTTCACGATCGCCGACATCACGGCCTTCTGCGCGATTGAATTCGCACGCGGATTGCTGAAGTTCAGGCCGGGGCTGGAAGGGATGCCGCACCTGCAGGCGTGGCGCGACCGGATCGCGTCTGAAAACAGGGGGTAGTCTGCGACCATTCGAACGGCCGCGTGGGCAGGAAACCTGCCCACCCTACAACTGCATTCGTAGGGCGGGCGGGGTAATTTCGGGCAATGCCCGGAATTACAAACGCCCACGCGGTCAACATTAAGTTGCGTCATCGAACGCGCTTGTACCAGCCCCCGTCCTCGAACAGCGCCTGGTAATCCGCCGCCCCCGCATCCGTCGGCGCCAGCTCGCGGTCCAGTCCCAGCACCCCGAACAAGGACAGGCTGTCGCGGAACAGGCGCAGCACGCGCTGGCGCAGCAGCGGCCCGAAGTCGGGCAGGGCGCGGCGGCAGATGATGCCGTGGAACTCGTTGAACGAGGCGTCCGTCACCAGGCTGTACTGCGCCCAGGTGATGCGCTCGCGCAGGCGCGGCAGCAGGCGCGCTTCGCCGTCCGCGACCTCGAAGTAGTCGCTCAGCCGTCCGACGCCCCCGCTGGCCTGGTACTGCGCCTGCGATTGCGCCAGCTGGGCCGCCGGCAGCGTGGCGTTGCGCACCTCGAACAACAGCTCGTCGCTGCCGACGGTGGCGAACACCTCGGTGCGGCCGTACAGCTTCTCCTCGGCCAGCAGGATCGCCAGCGTCCAGGCCTCGGCCACGCCGGCCGGTTCGGCCAGCCAGACCTTGGGCAGGGCGGTCGGGCGCAGGCTGTCGCCGAGCGCGCTGCGCAGGCGGCGCGTGTCTTCCGGCAGGTCGAACAGCGCCGCCTGCGGCACCGTCAGCGTGCGCACCAGCGCGTGCGCGACGCCGGCCTCGTGCAGAACCCGCTCCTGCAGGCTGGAGATGGTCGCGAGATTGCGCGCGCGCAGCAGCGCGAACAGCTTGTCGCGCAGCCTGGGCCGCGCATAGCCACGGAAATCGACACCGAAGCGCTGGTAGACGGCTTCCAGCAGCAGTTCGATTTCGAGTTCCTCGGTCGCCTGGGCGGCGGCAAACCCGGACCAGGCACTCAATTCACCCATCGCCGCGGCCTTAGTGGAGCCAGACACGCATCATCGACAGCAGCTGGGCCACGTCGACCGGCTTGGTGATGTAGTCCGAAGCGCCGGCGGCGATGCACTTGTCGCGGTCACCCTTCATCGCCTTCGCGGTCAGGGTGATGATCGGCAGCGAGCGGAACTTCGGAATGCGGCGGATCGCCCGCATCGTGTCGTAGCCGTCCATCTCCGGCATCATGATGTCCATCAGGACGATCTCGATGGTCGGATCCTTCTCCAGCACCTCGATGCCGTCGCGGCCGTTCTCGGCGAACAGCACCTGCATCTGCTGGCGCTCCAGCAGTGTGGACAGCGCGAAGATGTTGCGCAGGTCGTCGTCGACGATCAAGACCTTGCGCCCGGCCAGGCCGCCGTCGGCCGCGTGGATCTCTTCCAGGATGCGGCGCTGCTGCTCGGGCAGGCTGGCCTGCGAACGGTGCAGGAACAGGGCGGTCTCGTCCAGCAGGCGTTCCGGCGAGCGGGCGTCCTTCATGACGATGGTCTTGGCGTAGCGCTTGAGCTTGGTGACCTCCTTGCGCGACAGCTCCTTGGCGGTGTAGATCACCACCGGCAGGTCGCGCAGGCGTTCGTTGGCGCCGATGCGGTCCAGCAGGTCGAAGCCCGAGACGTCCGGCAGGGTCAGGTCCAGCACCATGCAGTCGAAGCGCGCGCTTTCCAGGGCCTCCATTGCGGCCGCGCCCGTGTCCACGGTCACCATGTGGATGTCGGCGTTGCCGATCAGGGCCACGATCGACTCGCGCTGGGCCATGTCGTCTTCCACCACCAGCAGCGAGCGCTTGCCGCCCATCAGGAACTTCTGGATGCGCTTGAACTCTTCCTGCATCGCCTCGCGGCTCACCGGCTTGTTGATGTACGAGATCGCGCCCTGGCGCAGCGCGCGCTCGCGCTCGCGCAGCGAGGACATCACGTGCACCGGGATGTGGCGGGTGTTCGGGTCGCGCTTGAGGCGGTCGAGCACCGTGAAGCCGTCGATGTCGGGCAGGTCGATGTCGAGCAGGATCGCCGACGGCAGGTAGTCGCGCGCCAGCGACAGGGCCGAGTCGCCGCGCCGGGTGACGACGCCCTTGAAGTTCTTTTCGCGGGCGAAGTCGAGCAGTACCTTGGCGAAGCGCTCGTCGTCCTCCACGATCAGCACCGACGGGTCGCCCGGGGTCACCAGGCCGCGGTCGTCCAGCACCGAGGAGTACTCGACCAGCGAGCCGGCTTCCACCGCCTCGGCGGTCGCCACTTCGCTGGTCGGCTCGGCCACCGGCTGGTAGGACACGGTGGTGGCCGGTGCCGGCGGCGGGGCCAGGCGGGCCGGCTGCGGCTGGCGGGTCTGCTCGTAGTTGATGAAGCCGGCGCGGTTGTACGGCAGGTACAGCGTGAAGGTCGAACCGACGTTGACGGTCGACTCGACGCGGATCTCGCCGCCCAGCAGGCGCGCCAGTTCGCGCGAGATCGACAGGCCCAGGCCGGTGCCGCCGTACTTGCGCGCGGTCGAGCCGTCGGCCTGCTGGAAGGCCTCGAAGATCAGCTGCAGCTTGTCGGACGGGATGCCCACGCCGGTGTCGCGCACCGAGAAGGCCAGCACCGCGTCGGCGTGCACCAGGTTCGGGTGGTCGTGGGTCCAGCCGCTGTTCACCAGCGAGATGGTCAGCTCGACCTGGCCGTGGCTGGTGAACTTGAACGCGTTCGACAGCAGGTTCTTCAGGACCTGCTGCAGGCGCGTGGTGTCGGTCATCACCGCGGTCGGCAGGTTGTCCGCCAGCTCGACCTGGAAGCCGAGGTGCTTGGCCTCCGCCATATGGCGGAAGGTACGGTCCACGTAGTTGCGCAGGTTCGAGAAGCGGTATTCCGACACGTCCAGCGTGACGGTGCCGGACTCGATTTTTGAGAGGTCGAGAATGTCGTTAATCAGGGTCAACAGGTCGGAACCGGAGCCGTGGATGGTCTTCGCGAACTCCACCTGGCGCGCCGACAGGTTGCCTTCCGGGTTATCCGAGAGCTGCTGCGCCAGGATCAGGAGCGAGTTCAGCGGGGTGCGCAGTTCGTGCGACATGTTGGCCAGGAACTCGGACTTGTACTTCGAGGACAGGGCCAGCTGGGTCGCCTTTTCTTCCAGCGCCAGTTTCGCCTGCTCCACCTCGCGGTTCTTGCGTTCCACCTCGATGTTCTGCTCGGACAGCAGGCGCGCCTTCTCCGCCAGTTCCTGGTTGGTCTGCTGCAGTTCCTGGGCGAGGGACTGCGACTGGGTCAGCAGCGACTCGGTACGGCTGTTCGCCTCGATCGTGTTCAGGACCACGCCGATCGATTCCATCAGCTGGTCGAGGAAGGACAGGTGGGTTTCGGTAAAGCGGTCGAGCGAGGCGATCTCGATGACCGCCTTGACCTGCTGTTCGAACAGGATCGGCAGCACCACGATGTTGTTCGGCGGCGCCGAGCCCAGGCCGGACGAGACCACGATGTAGTCGCGCGGCACGTCGGTCAGCCAGATGCGGGTCTTCTCCAGCGCGCACTGGCCTACCAGGCCTTCGCCCGGCAGGAAGGAAGTCGGCAGCTTGCGGCTGGAACGGTAGCCGTAGGAGGCGATCATGCGCAGGCGTGCGTCGGTCTCCTGCGAGTCCATCATGTAGAACACGCCGTGGTGGGCCGAGACCAAGGGAGCCAGTTCCGACAGGATCAGCTTGGTCACGGCCTGCAGGTCGCGCTGGCCCTGCAGCAGGCGGGTGAAGCGCGCCAGGTTGGTCTTGAGCCAGTCCTGCTGCGCGTTCTTCTGCGTGGTCTCCTTCAGGTTGCGGATCATCTCGTTGATGTTGTCCTTCAGGTAGGACACCTCGCCGCGCGCTTCCACCTGAATGCTGCGCGAGAGGTCGCCGCGGGTCACCGCGGTCGCCACCTCGCCGATCGCGCGCATCTGGTTGGTCAGGTTCGCCGCCAGCTGATTGACGTTCTCGGTCAAGTCCTTCCAGGTGCCCGCCACGCCCGACACGTTCGCCTGGCCGCCGAGTTTACCCTCGGTACCCACCTCGCGGGCGACGCGCGTCACTTCCGATGCGAACGAGGACAACTGGTCCACCATGACGTTGATGGTGTCCTTCAGTTCCAGGATCTCGCCCTTCACGTCCACGGTGATCTTCTTGGACAGGTCGCCGCGCGCCACCGCGGTCGTCACCGCCGCGATGTTACGCACCTGGCCGGTCAGGTTCGAGGCCATGAAGTTCACGTTGTCGGTCAGGTCTTTCCAGGTGCCGCCGACGCCCGGCACGTAGGCCTGGCCGCCCAGCTTGCCCTCGGTACCCACCTCACGCGCCACGCGGGTCACTTCCGATGCGAAGGAGGACAACTGGTCCACCATGACGTTAATCGTGTTCTTCAGTTCGAGAATCTCGCCCTTCACGTCCACGGTAATCTTCTTGGACAGGTCGCCGTTCGCCACCGCGGTGGTCACTTCCGCGATATTACGCACCTGGCCGGTCAGGTTACCCGCCATCGAGTTCACGCCGTCGGTCAGGTCTTTCCAGGTGCCCGCGACGCCCGGCACGTTCGCCTGGCCGCCCAGGCGGCCTTCGGTACCCACTTCACGCGCCACGCGGGTCACCTCGGATGCGAAGGAGTTCAGCTGGTCGACCATCACGTTGATGGTGTTCTTCAGCTCGAGAATCTCGCCCTTCACGTCCACCGTGATCTTCTTGGACAAGTCGCCGTTCGCCACCGCGGTGGTCACGTCCGCGATGTTACGCACCTGGCCGGTCAGGTTGCCCGCCATCGAGTTCACCGAGTCGGTCAAGTCCTTCCAGGTACCCGCGACGCCCTTCACGACCGCCTGGCCGCCGAGCTTGCCCTCGGTACCCACCTCACGCGCCACCCGGGTCACCTCGGATGCGAACGAGGACAGCTGGTCCACCATGACGTTGATGGTGTTCTTCAGTTCGAGAATCTCGCCCTTCACGTCCACGGTGATCTTCTTGGACAGGTCGCCGTTCGCCACCGCGGTCGTCACCGCCGCGATGTTACGCACCTGGCCGGTCAGGTTCGAGGCCATGAAGTTGACGTTGTCGGTCAAGTCCTTCCAGGTACCCGCGACGCCCGGCACGTAGGCCTGGCCGCCGAGCTTGCCTTCGGTACCCACCTCGCGCGCCACGCGGGTCACCTCGGATGCGAAGGAGCGCAGCTGGTCCACCATGACGTTGATGGTGTCCTTCAGCTGCAGGATCTCGCCGCGCACGTCCACGGTAATCTTCTTGGACAAGTCGCCGTTCGCCACCGCGGTGGTCACCTCGGCGATGTTACGCACCTGCGAAGTCAGGTTGCCCGCCATCGAGTTCACCGAGTCGGTCAAGTCCTTCCAGGTGCCCGCCACGCCTTTCACCTGCGCCTGGCCGCCGAGTTTACCCTCGGTACCCACCTCACGCGCCACGCGCGTCACCTCGGACGAGAACGAGGACAGCTGTTCCACCATGGTGTTCGCGGTCATCGCCGCGCGCAGGTACTGGCCCTTGAGCGGGTGCCCGTCCACTTCCAGCGCCATGGTCTGCGACAGGTCGCCCTTCGCCACCGCGCCGATGACGCGCGCCATCTCGGTGGTGGGGCGCACCAGGTCGTCGATCAGGGTGTTGACCGAACTGATGATGGTGGCCCAGCCGCCGACCACGCCCGGCAGGTCCGCACGCTGGGTCAGGTGGCCTTCGCGGCCGACCACGCGCGACACGTCGGTGACCGTCTCCACCATCTTCTGCTTGGTTTCGATGATGTCGTTGAGGGTGTCGGCGATCTTGCCGGACACGCCCGTCCAGTCCGAGGGCATGCGGACCGAGAAGTCGCCTTTTTTCAGCGCCATCAGGGTGGTCAGCAATAGCTTGACGTCCAACTGTTCGCCCATGTCGGTCATGTTGTTCATCGACTAAATCCTTGTTTCGCGTGGATGGTGAAAGAGTGCCGCGCCGGAGGGACCGGCGACTGTGAAGTGTTAACTGCTGAGAAGATACTCTTGTATATATTCAAGTCAAGCATCGGAATGGGGGAGTCAGGCGCCTGCTCGCAGCAATATTGCTACTTAGAAAACTTCGAGTGGGCATTCGGCGGAGGGTAGCGTATTCACAGCGAAACTAGCGCACGATTGTACGAATGTTGTTGTATTTGAACGACAGGCCTGTGTAGGCTTTCTCACCTTGGTCGAGGCTGTGGCAATTGGTGAATATTTGAACTCCAAAGTCATTTAGGATGAAGACGTATTGAACCGGATTTGTCCTATGATCGACACCGCACTATTGCTGGGGCTGCTGGAAGCTGGAGACGACCGTATCTGGGCGCAGCGCCTGTTCGCGCTGGCACGTAGCCGGGGTTTTGACCAGATGCTGTATGGCGTCGTACCGTCACGCCATGTACGGTTCGAACATGCCTTTACGCGCAGTAATTATTCGTCCGAATGGCGCAACCGCTACGAAGCCAACGGCTTTCATTATGTCGATCCGACCGTGGTCCATTGCGTCTCGAATACGCTGCCGCTGGTCTGGGCGCCGGCGACCTTCGGCGCCGGCGTCCCCGGCGCCCTGTACGAGGAAGCCAGCGCGCACGGCATCCGCAGCGGCGTGACGCTGCCGATCCACGGCCCCCAGGGCGAACTGGGCATGATCAGCTTCGCCTCCGACCTGCGGCCCGATGCGCCGTTCGAGCGCTCGCTGTTCGAGGCGCTGCCGGCGCTCGCCCTGATCCGCGACTATGCCTTCGCCTCCTCGGCGCGCTTTCGCGAGGCCAAGGCGGAGCCGGAGTTGCCGCGCCTGACCCGGCGCGAACTCGAGGTGCTGCAGTGGGTCATGGTCGGCAAGTCCTCCTGGGAGGTCGCCCGGATCACCAACTGTTCCGAGGCGACCGTCAATTTTCACCTGGCGAACGTGCGCCAGAAGTTCGGCGTGAATACCCGCCAGCAGGCGGTGGTCAAGGCGATTGCCCTGGGCCTGATCACGCCTGCAGATCACCATCGCTGACCCGTCCATTGACGTAGAGGCGCAGCAGGATGGCGACCGGGGGAGGGACCGCAAGGCCGGTCTCGAAGCGGCTTCCGCTCGATTGGGTGACGCCGAAACGGCTCCAGAATTTTTCCTGGCTTTCGCGTTTGGCAATGCGCAGGCGCCGCAGTTCATGCGGCGCCGATCGTTGCGCACCGCCCGCCTGTGCCGCTTGTTGCGCTTCCAGTTCCGCCGCCAGTGCGTCGCACATCATCTCGTTTCCCATCTTTGCTCCTTTCCATCGGTGGCTATGCAAACTGCAAGTATTCCACCGGCGGCGCGCATAGCCACCTAGCAGAGCTGATAGTTCCGGTTCTGCCCGCCATGCATGAATCTTGTATGCGAAGTGCATAGCTTGATCAACCACAACCAGGGGCCAGAAATGACGATGCAAATCAAAATCGCAGCACGCCGTGAATTCAAATCCAAAGACCTGTGGGAAATGCATACCCTGCGCGCCAAGGTGTTCAGCGGGCGTCTGGGCTGGGAAGTGCCCGTCATGTCCGGCATGGAAATCGACGGCTACGACGCCCTGGATCCGGCCTACATGGTGATGCGCGAGCCGGCCGGGGCGCTGCTCGGCTGCTGGCGCCTGCTGCCGACCGAAGGTCCCTACATGCTCAAGGATTCCTTTCCCCAACTGCTCGAGGGCCGCGCCGCGCCGAGCGACGCCCGCATCTGGGAACTGTCGCGCTTCGCCCTCGAGACCGACAAGGAAAACCGCTACGGCTTCTCGGACATGACGATGCAGTGCTTCGAAGCCGTGATCCGTCATGGCATCGAGAACGGCCTGACCCATTACGTGACGGTGACCACCACCGCCATGGAGCGCCTGACCCGGCGCGCCGGCGTGGTCACCAGCCGCCTCGGGGAGCCGCAGCGCATCGGGATCGAGAATGCGGTGGCCTTCTACGTCGACGTGCGCGCCACCTGGGAGGCGCTGTATGCCCAGCGCATGGACCCTCAGGCAGCGTGATCCTTGCCGAGCTGGTGCTGCAGGAAGGTCCAGGTGAGGGCCCACATGCGCGCGGTCTGGGCATTGTCGGCGGCGCCGGCGTGGCCGCCCTCGAGGTTTTCCCAATACAGGACATCGTGGCCCTGTTCGAGCATGCGCGCCGCCATCTTGCGCGCATGGCCCGGGTGCACGCGGTCGTCGCGGGTCGAGGTGGTCAACAGCACGCGCGGATAGCGCCGGCCGGCCCGCACCTGGTGGTAGGGCGAATAGCGGGCGATAGCGCTCCACTCGGCGGAATCGTCCGGGTCGCCGTACTCGCTCATCCAGGATGCCCCGGCCAGCAGCAGGTGGTAACGCCGCATGTCGAGCAGCGGCACCTGGCAGACCACGGCGTTGAACAGTTCGGGGCGCTGGGTGAGCACGGCGCCGACCAGCAGGCCGCCATTGCTGCCGCCCATGATGCCGAGCCGGCGCGCATTGGTGATCTTGCGGGCGATCAGGTCCTCGGCCACGGCGATGAAGTCGTCGAAGGCGCGCTGGCGGTTCGCTTTCAGCGCCGCCTGGTGCCAGCCGGGGCCGAATTCGCCGCCGCCGCGGATGTTGGCGACCACGTAGACGCCGCCGCTTTCCAGCCAGGCCGCGCCGCTGATGGCCCCGTAGGAGGGTTTCAGCGACACCTCGAAGCCGCCATAGCCGTACAGGACGGTCGGGTTGTCGCCGTCGATCCGGGTGTCGCGGTGCATCACGGCGAAGTAGGGCACCCGGGTGCCGTCCTTCGACTGCGCTTCGAACTGGTGGACCTGCAGGCCCTCGGCGTCGAAGAAGGCGGGCATGCTTTTCAGCGGCTCGCGCGCGTCCGCGCCGGCGTTCATCAGGTACAGGGTCGACGGCTCGGTAAAGCCGTTCACGGTCAGGAAATAGCGGTCCGAGGCGATCCGGTCGTAGGCCCAGGTGTCGAGCGCGCCCATGTCCGGCAGCGCGACGTCGCGCGCCCGCCAGCGGCCGTCCGCGCGGCGCAGCTCGACGATGCGGTTCCTGACCTTGTCGAGCACCGTGAGCAGCAGGGCGTCGCGGGTCACGCTCAAGCCATCGAGCGAGGTGGCGGGCGAGGGCAGGAACAGGGTGTCGAACACGGTCGCGCCACTGAGCGCCGCCTCGAAGTCCGCGGCCAGCAGCGCGCCCTGCGGATAGGTCGTGCCGCCCACTTCCCAGCGCGATCTCAGCTCGATGACGAGCTGGTCGCGCACCGCGAAGGCATTCGCGTCCTCGGGCTTGGGCACCTTGAGCAGCCGGCCGTCGCGCAGCAGCAACAGCTCGCTGCTGTAGAAGCCGATCTGGCGCTGCACGAAGGCGCGCTCGAAGCCGGGCGTCGCATCGACCCATGCCGAGGCGGACAGGTCGTCCTGCCGGGCTTCGTACACGGTCTCGGCGTGCGCGAGCGCCGTGCCGCGCCGCCACCGCTTGACGATGCGCGGATAGCCCGAGTCGGTCAGCGAGCCGGGGCCGAAGTCGGTGCCGACGAACAGGGTGTCGCGGTCGATCCAGGCGACGTCGCTCTTGGCTTCGGGCAGGACGAAACCGTCGGGCAGGAAACGGCGTTCGGTCAGGTCGAACTCGCGCACCACGTGGGCGTCGCCGCCGCCGCGCGAGAGCGAGACCAGGCAGCGTCCGCCCTCCGGCTCGAGCCAGGTGACGCCGCCCCAGACCCAGTTTTCGCCTTCCTCGCGCGCCAGCCGGTCGAGGTCGAGCAGAAGCTCCCAGCCTGGCGCCGCCTTGCGGTATTCGTCCAGCGTGGTGCGGCGCCAGATGCCGCGCGCATGGACGGCGTCGCGCCAGAAGTTGTACAGCAGGCCGCCGTGGCAGCGGGCATACGGGATCTTCTCGTTCGAGTCGAGGATGGCGCGCAGGCGCTCGCGCAGGGCGGCGTAGCGCGGCTGCGCTTCCAGTTCGGACTCGGTGACCCGATTGCGCCCTTCGACCCAGGCCCGGGCGCGGGCGCCGTCGACCTCTTCGAGCCAGAGGTAGGGATCATCGGGAATGGGAGCGGGGGGCGTGGCTGAGGACATGGTGGCGAAGTAATATTGTTGAGCAAGCCGGCGCTGCGTATGCCTATACTAGCAATATCGAGGGGACAGATCCGCACACCAGAATCATGGATGCTTCAATGACCGCCAGTTCCGCAGTGAATTCAGCCGATGCCGCCCAGCAGGGCGCGAGCGCCGCCCCCTGGGTGGCCGGGCTGGCGCTGTCGCTCGCGGTCGGCGCGCTGTGCTACCGGGTCGCGGCCGGCGCGGTCGAGGACGATGCGCGGCGTCGTTTCGAGATGGCCGCCGGACTGGCGCAGGAGCGGATCTCGAGCGCCATCGTGTCATATTCCCGCGTGGTGCGCTCCCTGGCGGCACTGCATGCGGCCGGCGACGAGCCCTTGAGCCGCCTGCGCTTCCACCGCTACGTGCAGGCGCTCGACCTGCCTGCGCAGTTCCCGGCGATCGAGGCGCTCAACTTCATCGCCCACGTGCCGGACGAGCGGCGCGAGGCTTTCGTTGCCGGCGTGCGCGCCGACCGCAGCGTGAACCCGGCCGGCTATCCGCGCTTCGACATCCGGCCCGGCGGGCGCCGCCCCTATTACGAAGTGGTGACCTGGATCGAGCCGGCCGACCAGCCCAACGACCGCCTCGGATTCGACATCGCCTCGCAGCCCTTCGCCGCCGCGGCACTGGCCCAGGCGCGCGACCGCGGCCGGATCGCCGCATCGGGCAATCCGATCCGGCTGGCACTGCCCACCCCGCACACCGCGCTCGGCATGCGCGAGCCGCTCTACCGCGGCGGCGGGGTGCCGGCCACGCTGGAGGAGCGCCGTGCGCGCTACATCGGCAGCATCGGCATCGCCTTTTCGGTCGACGCGCTGGTGCAGCGCGCGCTTGGGTCGCGGGAGCGCCAGCCGATCGCGCTCAGCCTGTACAGCGAAGCCGGGCCGCAGCGGCCCGGCATGGAGCCCGCGCCCTTGCGGCTCGACCCGCGCGACCGCCTCCTGATCGGTCCCGAGCTGCGCGGCCAGCCGCCCGCCCGCGGGCGCTTCCAGACCCTGTTGCCGATCGATTACGTCGGCACCCGCTGGAAAGCCCATTTCTCGGCCGAGCGGGCGGCCATGGCGATGGGCAGCGACCGCACCCTGCCGCTGCTGGCCTTCGGTTCCGGCTTCGGCGTCAGCCTGCTGGGCTTTGCGCTGTTCTACAACCTGTACCGCTCGCGCCGCGCCGCCGTCGACCAGCGCCTGCTGCTCGACTCGGTGCTGGACAACCTGGACGCCTACGTGTACCTGAAGGACAGCGCGCGCCGCCTCCTGTACGTGAATGCGAAGAGCGCGGCGATGATCGGGCGCAAGGCAGCGGACATCGTCGGCCGGCGCGACTTCGAGCTGGTGCCGGCGCACAGCGCCGACGCGGGCTGGGAACGCGACCGCGCCGTGCTCGACAGCGGCGAACGGCATGCCTGCCAGGTCGAACTGCCGCTGGCGGACGGCAGCGTGCGCCAGATGTGGAGCGTGCGCGTGCCCCTGTACCCGGAAGGCGAGCTGCCGGCGGTGCTGTGCATCTCGACCGACGTCACCACGCTGCACGAGCTCAAGGCGCGCGCCGATGCGGCCAACCAGGCCAAGAGCGACTTCCTGTCGAACATGAGCCACGAGATCCGCACGCCGATGAACAGCATCATCGGCATGACCCACCTGGCGCTGCAGGCCCGTCCGGATCCGCAGCTGCGCGGCTACCTCGACAAGATCTACCATTCGGGCCAGCACCTGCTGGGCATCATCAACGACATCCTGGACTTTTCCAAGATCGAGGCCGGCAAGCTCGAACTCGATACGGTCGCCTTCATGCTCGACTCCGTGATGCGCCACGTCGAGCAGCAGCTCGGGCAGGCCGCCGCCGCCAAGGGGCTCGGCTTCGACGTCGACATCGCCCCCGAGCTGATGCGCCCCTTGCGCGGCGATCCGCTGCGGCTGGAGCAGGTGCTGCTCAATTTCGCCGGCAACGCCGTCAAGTTCTCCGAGCACGGCCGCATCCTGCTGCGCGCCCGGCTGGAGCACGCCTTCGGCCCCGAACTGCTGGTGCGCTTCGAGGTGCGCGACAAGGGCATCGGCATCGCGCCCGACAAGCTGGCCGGCCTGTTCACGCCCTTCCACCAGGCCGACCCCTCGGCCACGCGGCGCCATGGCGGCACCGGCCTGGGCCTGGTGATCAGCAAGCAGCTGGCGGAGCTGATGCATGGCGAGGTCGGGGTCGACAGCACGCCGGGGCAGGGCAGCACCTTCTGGTTCACGGCCCGGCTCGCGCTGCACCCGGCGCCGGAAGAGGGCGCCGCGCCCGCCGGTGCCGGCCTGGGAGCGGCGCCGCCGCCGGCGGCGGCGCGCGCCGCCCGG